>NZ_LZMI01000086.1:0-17702 GCF_001665475.1 Gordonia sp. 852002-51296_SCH5728562-b
CTTCGTATGGACAAAAACCGCAGACGAAATCCTGAAGAAAGCTCAACCCAAAACGTATTAACGAAACGAGACACTAGCATTCGGCGGACTGCTGCTCTTCGGCGGCCGCATCGCCGACCTGTGGGGGCGTCGTCGAGCATTGATGGTCGGGTTGGTCGGCTTCGCACTCGCCTCCGCGCTCGGCGGAGCGGCACTGAACCAGGGCATGCTCTTCGGGGCCCGCGCGCTACAGGGTGCATTCGGTGCGCTCCTCGCGCCCGCGGCACTGTCGCTGCTGACCGTGATGTTCACAGCGCCCAAAGAGCGGGCAAAGGCGTTCGGCATCTTCGGTGCGATCGCCGGCGGTGGAGCTGCCGTCGGACTACTCCTCGGTGGCCTCTTGACCCAGGTCCTCGACTGGCGCTGGACCATGTACATCAACGTGGTGTTCGCGGCGATCGCGCTGTTCGGGGCGATCGTTGAAATCAAGGAGCCGCCGCGCGCTACCGACCACACTCCGGGTCTCGACATCCTCGGCGTGATTCTCGGCGGCAGCGGACTCGCGCTCGTCGTATACGGCTTCAGCCGCGCCGCGGAGGAGGGCTGGGGCGACACCGGCACAGTCATCTGCCTGATCGCGGCGGTGGCGTTGCTGGTGGCGTTCGTCGCGTGGCAGGCGCGCAGCCCACACCCGCTGCTACCGTTGCGCGTCGTCGCCAACCGTGCGCGCGGTGGGGCGTACCTCAGCGTCGCGCTCGCGGTGGTCGCGATGTTCGGGTCGTTCCTCTTCCTCACGCTGTATATGCAAGTGGTGCACCACTATTCGCCGCTGAGTGCGGGCGTGGCATTCCTCCCGATGGTCGGCGGCATGCTGGTCGGGTCGACACAGATCGCAGCCCGACTGATCACTCGGGTACCGCCGAGATACCTGCTCGTGCCGGGCGCACTGCTCGCCGCGTGCGGAATGCTGCTGCTCACGCAGATCTCGGCCGAGTCGACGCGGTACTGGACGGTGATCTTCCCGGCGCTGTTCCTGCTCGGCATGGGCATGGGCACGGTGTTCATGACGTCGATCAACCTGGCCACCTACGGCGTCGAACCTCGGGATGCCGGCGTGGCGTCGGCCATGGTCAACACCTCACAGCAGGTCGGCGGCGCCATCGGCACCGCGCTGCTGAACACGATCGCCGCGACGGCGGCGGCGTCGTACGTGACCAGCCACATGGCGTCGGTTCGCGGACCCGCCGAAGCGCAATCGCTGCAGGCGGAGGCGATGGTCCACGGTCAGAGCATCGGCTTCTTCGTCGCGGCGGCGATCCTGGTGGGCGTCGCACTGGTCGCCGGTCTGCTCATCGACGTCAAGCGGCCGATCGGTGAGGCACACGGCGCCGAGGCCGAGGCTGCGCTGGCCTAGTTATCCAGCAACTCGACGCTGGTCACGCGGTGCAAGGTGAAGTGCTGCTCGTCGTCGGAGCCCTCCTCTGTGCCGACGAGTTGTCCAGCACCGAGGAGCCGCGGGGTCACGACGTGCCTGCTGGCCGAGCCGTGGGCGTCGACGTAGCCGACGAGTAGACGTCGATTCGCGCGAAGCGCCAATTGGATGAGGGCAGTGGTGGATTCGCCACCGCCGACGGCGCGCACCGGTGCGGCGTCGGACTTGCCGGCGGTCGCCGGAGTGGCCCGCGTGGCCCTGTCGTGCGAGCGCATGCGGCTGACCACCGACTGCAACTGGTCGGCGGTCGGCGTCGAGCGGCGGGGTGTCGGTCGACGCCGTCCTCGTCCCGACGACACGCGACTGCCGCGCTCGCGCAGGTCGACGAGTGAGCCGGACGAATCCTCGCCCGCGGGAGCAAATCCCGCGTCGCGGAGTCGGTCGATCACCGTGCGGACCTCCGACGGCGAGATCGCCACCGTCGGCGCCAGTGCGCGCAGTGCGAGGTGTTCGGCTGCGTCGCTACGCAATACGGCTGCGAGCATCGTCGGGTCCTCGCATCTGATGAACGACGACGCGATGCCGACGCGGAGCTGCCCGTGCTTGCGTGCGACGTCTTCGATCAGATAGGTCAGCGACTGCGGAACCGGCGTCGACGAATGCGCGGTGAACATCGTGAGTAGTTCGCTGCTGGTCTTACCCGCGTCGAGAGCACGTCGGACGCTCGCCTCCGAGACGCGATACACCGATGCGGCGCCGCCGGATTCGAGATCGGCGACCAACTCGACCTGGTCGCTCAGCTCCGGGGTCATCGGGCCGGGAACCGTGAGCGTGAGGTCGGCCTGGGTGAGGAAGTGGTCGACGGGTTCGGGTAGCGCTTTGCGCATCGCGGCGAGTACCTGCGAGTCGACTGCCTCGGGATCGATGTCCGACAACGCGACTCGGCCAACCGACGTCAGCGACTGATGCGCCGTCACTCCGAGAGTCTGTGCCTCGGCGAGGGTTTCGCCGACGACGCGCGGGGAGAGTCGACGTATCCGATGCGGGTGTCGCCAGGCGAGTGAGGCGGTGACGGTGTCGACGGAAAACGGTGTGGCACCGTCGAGTTCGGTGAGCAGGTCGAGGATGAGATGACGCTGCACGGGAGCGGTGGCGTCGTAGAGCTCCGACGAGAGCGCTGGATACGCGTGGCCGTCGCGGTCGGGTTCGCCGACCTGCCACGCGCGTCGCGGCATCGACAGCCACGCGTCGAGCAGTGTGGCCCACTGCCTTTCGGGTGCCGAGTGCAGCCAGGTATCGGCCGACGACGTCGGTGCGAACGCCTGCTCACCCCGATCTCCCGCGGGTGGCGGATCGGGGAATCCGACGTCGATGAGGCATGCGTGCCCCAGGAGCTCGACGAGGAACGAGACGCGCTTCTGGTCGAGGCCGGTAACCTTTGCGAGCCTGCGCAATTCGCGAACACCGAGCGCGCCCGAGCGCAGCACCGCCGCCGGCGCACGCCCCAGCACGTCGATCAGCGACGTGGTGTGGCGGATGAGCTCGAGCGCCTCGCCACCGGCAGCGGCGTCGACGGCCTTGGCGCCGAACCGCAGTGAGGCGTGCTCGTCGGCGAGGTCGGGGGGCGCGAGAGTGTCTGTGCGCAGCGGGGGTTCGCCACGAATGAGCGCCGCGACCATCGGGGGTAGTTCGACGGTCTGGTCGTCGATGCGCGCGAGGAGGCCGAGCGCGATGAGCCTCGCGACAGGACTGTCCGGATCGGCACCGGGGCCCGCGTCCCGACTCCGTCCGAGCGCCGGACCACGCGACAGGGTTGTCAGCAGATCGCGCTGGCGATCGTCGACGCCGTCGATCAGTTTCTGCACCTCGTCGGTGGTCAGGTGCGCGAGCGGGCCGGTCAGATGCAGCGCTTTCCACGGCAGGGCTGAGGCGAGGTGCGCGCCCGCGGTGAGTGAATCGGCGTCACCCCAGAACACCGCGCGGCGTCGTAGATCGTCGATGCGTCGGGTGATCTGCGCCGCCTCGGCACGATCCGACAGCGCTTTCACCAGCGTGTCGGCGTCGACGGAGGCGGGGACGCGTGCGACGCCGGGCCCGGTGGAGAGCGCGATGAACTGCTCGATCACCGCCATAGTCAGCAGATCCAGTTCCTCACCGACGAGCGCGATCGACGCCGCGGCGAGCGCACGTTGGGCGAGCACCGAGGTTCCCTGCGGCGGGGGAGAGGCGAGGTCGGGACGAAGCGACAGCAGATCGCGCAGGTCGTCGTCTGTGCGCGCGGCCAGATCGTCGGCCAGGCCGATCCGCTGGTCGTCCGTGCTCATTCGATCAAGTCTAGTGGTCCGACGAAAACGGCAGGCGAGTCGTCGGACAGCGGGCGGCGTGGCACAATATGCGCGTGGCTGAGAAGGAAAAGAAGAATCACTACGTCGACAACGGCTGGCCTCGTCATGACGACGGCAGCATCCCCGACCACGCGGTCTCGGAGTTCGCGGCGGAGATCCCCGGAGCACTCTCGCCGTTCGGCGATGCCGAGTTCCCGCTGCCTGCCGACAAGGTCAACTACGTCCAACCGAAGACCGTCGTCAACCGCTGACGACGTGACGTCGACCTGATGCCTCCCCGGCACGCGAGCGGTCCAGACGAGTCGTCGAACCCTTCTCGTCTGTCGCACCTCGACTCGACGGGTGCTGCGCGGATGGTCGACGTCGGCGACAAGACCACGACGCGACGACGCGCTGTCGCCGCGGGCACTTTTCACACGACCACCGAGGTCATCGACCTCCTGCGCGAGTCCGCGCTGCCCAAGGGCGATGTCTTGGCCACCGCTCGTATCGCAGGGATCATGGCGGCCAAACGTACCGACGCGCTCATCCCGCTGTGTCATCAGTTGGCGCTGTCGGCGGTCGACGTCGACTTCACCGTCGCCGACGATCACATCGACATCGTGGCCACCGTCGAGACCGCCGGGAAGACCGGCGTCGAGATGGAAGCGCTCACGGCAGTCGCGATCGCAGGACTCACCCTGCACGACATGACCAAGGCCGTCGATCGACGCGCCAGCACCGGCGAGATCCGACTGCTCGAGAAATCGGGCGGAAGGTCGGGAACCTGGACGCGCGAAGATGCCTGACGAGAAGATACCTGACGAGAAACCCGTGGCCCGCGTCGTCGTGGCATCGACACGTGCGAGCCGCGGCCTCTATCTCGACAAGAGCGGCCCGATCATCGCGCAGTGGCTCACCTCACGCGGATTCGTCGTCGATGAGGTCGACGTCGTCGCCGACGGTGCGCCGGTCGGCGACGCGATTCGCGCCGGGATCTACGCATCCGACGCCCTCGTGATCACCACGGGCGGAACCGGCCTCAGCCCGACCGACCGCACCCCGGAGGAGACCCGAGCACTGCTCGACGTCGAGATCCCCGGACTCGCCGACGCGATTCGCACGTCGGGACTCCCGGCGGTGCCGACGGCGGTCCTCTCCCGCGGCGTCGCAGGTGTCGCGGGCCGCACGCTCGTCATCAACCTGCCCGGATCGACCGGTGGAGTCCGCGACGGCCTCGACGTACTCGACGGCGTCCTCGACCACGCGCTCGACCAGATCCGCGGCGGCGATCACCCGCGGAGCGACGCATGACCGTGCGTGTCGTCAAGGCCGATCTCGCCGCCGATCCCATCGACCTCCCGTCTCATGAACAACTCGTCGCCGACGCCGCTGCAGGCACCGCCGGCGCGATCGTCGGCTTCGCGGGCGCAGTGCGCAACCACGACGGAGATCACGCGTCTGCGGTCACCACGCTCTGGTACTCGTCGCATCCGAGCGCACCTGCGGTGCTCGCCGAGGTGGTCGACGAGGTGTCGGCGTCTGTTGCGGGAGTGCGCGCGGTGGCGGTGTCGCACCGCGTGGGCGAGCTCGACGTGGGCGACGTGGCTTTCGTCGTCGCCGTGGCCGCCGACCATCGGGCGCCTGCATTCGAACTGTGCGCACGGCTCGTCGACGAGGTGAAGGCCCGTCTGCCGGTGTGGAAGCACCAGTTGTTCGCCGACGGCTCAGACGAATGGGTCGGCTCGGCCTGAAACTCGGCCTAAACGACCAGAGAATTGGAAAAGGACCCCGCACGGCCGTTATGGCGTCGTGCGGGGCCCTTTGTCTCGGGGTCCGGCAGTCATCACTGCCGGGACGCGGGCGAGATCGCTCAGGGGAGCGGAATCAGGCCCTTGTTCTGGTTGTAGAGCTTCAGCTGATCCGGCGTGAGCTGGTAGCCACTGTCCTTGGCTGCCTTCCAGAGGTTCTTCACCTCGGGGCTGACCTTGGCGTCGTCGAGCGCGCCGTCGACTTGACTCTTGACGTCGTCGGTGCTCTTGGCCTCGGGGGTCTTCTCCAGCGGGGTCTGCGGCTGCGCCTCGGGCTTCAGCTCAGGCTTGGGGGCCTGCAGCGGCTTGGGCGAGTCGGTGGGAGCGGTCCGCGGGGTCGAGCCCGACAGTCCGGTGCCGCACACCGGCCATGCACCCTTGCCCTGCGTTGCCAGCACGCGCTCTGCAACGGCGATCTGCTGCTCCTTGGAGGCCTGGTCGGCGCTCGGTGCGTACGCGGTGCCACCGTTGGCAGCCCAGGTGCTCGGGCTGAACTGCAGTCCGCCCTGGTAGCCGTTTCCGGTGTTGATCGCCCAGTTGCCCCCGGACTCGCACTGTGCGACCTGGTCCCACTCGGAGTCGGCGGCTGCGTGTGCTGAACCGGTGCCGAGCAGAGCGGCTCCGCCGCCGAGCACTGCGCCGGTGAGCGCGACCTTCGCGAAGGTCTTGGTGGTCGTGTTGGTCGTCGACTTGCGATGACGTCCGGCCATGAGTTGTCTATCCTCTCTCCACGCGCCTACGAAGTCAGCTGTCGGGTTCGAACGAGAGGTTGCTCGGTCCGTGGTCGCCGTGGCGGCCGGTGGACTTAACCCCAAGGGCATCCGTGCGGATGTCCGTATCTCCATCGGAGATGTTGGGTCCCCCGTCCTCGTTCCTGAGTTTGTTGTTCGTCATTCGATCGGGGGAACGAGGCTTGGCGCGCCCGGTCGAATGTTGTGTTCTTTTGGCTGTCCTGTGATCTCCCCGGAGGAGACTGTTCGTACAGTACGACGTCTGCGCCGCCGAATCACCCTCGTCCGCAACTTGTTTTTTGGGCTGTGAGTGGGACTTTGGGCCCAAATTCCCCGTCACCCCTGCTCAACCCGAAGATGGTCGGTTCGTGTCCATCCCGTTATCGCTCTGTTATGTGACTAAGGTCACAGGGGTTCGGACGCGTCAGCCGCCGGCAAACGGGGGCAGAACGTCGATGGTCGCGCAGTCGCCGAGGGGTGCCGTGCGGTCGCACAGGGCGATCGCGTCCCGCAGATACGAGCACCGGGCGAGCACGGGCGTGAGCGCGGGGTGGCCGGCGCTCAGGGCGCGTTCGAGGTCGCCGAGCGTGGCGTCGGCAGGCACATCGATCTCGGTCAGGTCGACACCCGCGGCGGCACGCGCAGCCGCGAAGAACCGAACGGTCAGCGTCATCGGTTCGCTCACCCTCCGATGGCCGACATCGGGCGGTCGGGTTGACGAAACTCCGTGGTATTCACCGCATGTCCCGCGGCCTTGTGCCACATGTCACCTCGCCAGCGCCGCGCGATCTCGGCGTCGAGGGCGCTGGCGGTGAGTCCACCGCGCAGGGCGGGCATCAACGACGTCTCGGCGTCGGCGAACAAACAGTTGCGCAGTGCGCCGTCGGCGGTCAGTCGGGTGCGGTCGCAGTCACCGCAGAACGGCCGCGTCACCGACGCGATCACCCCGACGCGGGCAGTCTGTCCCGTCGGGTCGGTGTGCCCCCGCACGAGCCACGTGGCCGCCGGCGCCCCGCCGCGTGGGCGGGGGTCGGGGTCGAGATCGAAGGTTCGACGCAGCGTCGCGAGGATCTCGTCGGCCGTGAGCATCGCGCCGCGATCCCACCGGTGATCGGCGTCGAGCGGCATCTGTTCGATGATGCGGAGTTGGTAGCCCTCGTCGAGGCAGAAGCGCAACAGCGCAGGCAGGCCCGCGAGGTCGTCACGGCTGGGTACGACGGCGTTGACCTTGACCGGCTGGAGTCCGGCGTCGCGCGCGGCGGCGAGTCCGTCGAGCACGTCGGAGAGCCGGTCGCGGCGGGTGATCTGCGCGAAGCGGGCCGGGTCGATGGTGTCGAGAGAGACGTTGATGCGGTCCAGGCCCGCGTCGGCCAATGCTCTCGCACGGTGTCGCAGCCCGAGTCCGTTGGTGGTGAGCGCGAGTTCTGGCCCTTCCGGCAGGGTCGACGCCGCCGCGATGAGCTCCTCGAGGTCGCGGCGCAGCAGCGGTTCGCCGCCGGTGAAGCGGATGCGTCGGATGCCCAGATCGCGTACGGCGACAGTGAGCACCCGCACGAACTCGTCGGTGGTCAACAGATCCTCGGACGGCAACCAGTCCAGACCTTCGGCAGGCATGCAGTAGGTGCACCGGAGATTGCAGCGGTCGGTCACCGACACCCGCAGGTCCGTGGTGACGCGACCGAACGTGTCGATCAACGGCCCCGACGTCGGCGCATCGACGTCTCGTCTGGGGCGCGGGGCGGTCGGAAGTCCGAGGTCGGTGGTGCTCATGTCGGCCCTGACGTCGGGTGCAACCGCGGACGCGCTTCGAGGGCGCGGAACGTGCTGGCGTGGAAGACGAGCGGTTCGACGTCCGGGTCGCAGTCGAGTGCGTCTATCTGCAGCAACACGACGGTGTGGTCACCAGCGGGCACCTCACTGTGGATATGGCAGGACAATTGTGCGGCGGAGTCGGGGAGAAACAGCGCGCCGTCGTCGGTGGCCTGAGGTGTGGTGTTGTCGAATCGATGCTCGGCGGGACCGGCCAGCTGCCGACACAGCGCCGACTGCGTGTGCGAGAACACGCTCACGCCCAGCGCAGGCGCCTCGCGCAGCCGCGGCCACGTCGTCGAGGTGTTCTGAACGCAGACCGAGACCAGCGGCGGGTCGAGGGAGACCGTCGTGAACGCCGACGCCGCCATGCCGAGCGGGGCGTCGGCGGTGCCGCGGCAACACACCGCGACGACCCCGGTGGGGAAGCAACTGTATGCGCGTTTGAGTGCACCGGGCTCGGACACCGGCGACAGCGCACCGAACGAGCTGCGGCTCGCGTCGCCCTGAGTCGTCATTTCACGCGCCGCCCGGAGCGCAGCGCGTAGACGATGCCGAGAAGGAAACCGATCGGAGTGCACATCGCCAGCAGATAGACCCACGTGGGAGCGGTACCGCCGTCATCGACGGCGGGCATCACGAACAGCGCGATCAGCGCGATCAATCCGATGCCGAACACGAGCCCCGCGAGGGCGAGAAGAGCCGTGGACGATTTCTTCTGCATACCTCAACGGTAGAACACATTCGAGCGTCGCTGCTCCGGGCCGAATGTGAGGTGACTGTTCAGCAGGCCATTGGCTAGAATGTTGGTAACCAGGCGCCCTGCTCATTTGATTGTCGTGGGTTGGGCGTCTTTTGCTGTGAGAAGGCAACTGTTGTGAACGACAAGCCAGTTGCTGTGACAAGACTCGCCGCGGTAGATGACCGCGGTGGTGAGACCGAGCGAAGATGAGGGTGAGCACAGTGCCGACCGGCAAGGTGAAGTGGTACGACGCGGAGAAGGGCTTCGGCTTTCTTGCTCAGGAGAGCGGGGAGGACGTCTACGTCCGCTCGTCCGCGCTGCCCGAAGGCGTCGAGGCTCTCAAGCCGGGCCAGCGCGTCGAATTCGGCATGGCTGCTGGTCGTCGCGGACCGCAGGCGCTGACCGTGACCGTGCTCGAGCCCGCCCCGAGCGTCACGAAGAACACCCGTGAGGCCGCGCGCAAGGAGCAGCAGGCCAAGCGGCACAGCCCCGACGAGTTGCACGGCATGGTCGCCGATCTCATCACGTTGCTGGAGGGCAAGGTGCAGCCCGATCTGCGCAAGGGTCGTTACCCGGATCGTAAGACGGCGCAACGCATTTCCGAGGTCGTGCGCGCCGTAGCCCGCGAGCTCGACGCCTGACTCGCTATCCCGTTGCCGATGGTTCCTGGTCCCGCTCGCTTGGCGGGGTCGGGTTCTGCGGCGAGGGTTGCTTGACCCGGAATCCGTTCGGTGTGGTGTTCAGTGCGAGCACGCCGCGCGCAACCTGGTACTGGCCGTCGACGACGACCGCCGACAGCGGCTGCACCTCGATGTTGACCAGCACCCGGTCGGGTCGTGACGGCAGTTCGACGGTGAAGGTCGACCCGCTCGACTTGTACTCGGGCGTCGGGTCGGGGTTGATGATCACTCCGTTGCGGTCGGCGTAGAGCAGGTAGAGCAGCCACGGGTGGTCGGAGATGTCCTCCGACACCGACAGGGTCGCGCTCTGACCGATCGGCAGCGGCGCGCGCTGACCGCGCAGCGCCTGGTTCTGGTCGGCGGTGCAGTTCTGCATCAGTACGTCGCACCACTCCGTCGGCCGCACGGTGACCAGCTCGTCGTCGATCGCGACGTGCAGATAGCCGCGGTCATCGTGGTGATTGCTGATGACCAGAGCGCTCACGATGCCGCCGACCACACCTGTGAACACGACCGCCACGATCGCGATGATCGCGACCGCCTTCTTCTCACCGCTGTTGAATTGCACGGTTCAATGATGGCCTGTGTGATGACCGCTCGGGTGGACAGGTCCGTGTGGCGGTCTGCTCGGCTGTGGTCGGGTGGGCGCCTCGGACGGGCTCTGGTGGCCGTTTTCGGGCCTCTCACCTGCGCGGAAGGCCCGCTCGGTCGGGTGGGTGAACCGTGTGGTGTCGGCAGCTGCGAACGAGACGGTCGGTGCCGCCTGGTCTGGCCGGTGGCCTCCGAACCCGGGAACCAGCGTCGACCCGCGGGTGGTCATCACGGTCTGCGCCAGGCCGAGGCCGAGGAGCACGGCGACGACGGTGAACCCGATCCACAGCTTCGGCGGAAGCAGTACGCCCAGCGCGGCCCCGAGCACCCAGCACAGTTGTAGGACCGTCTCCGAACGGCCGAAGGCGGATGCCCGCGAACGTTCGGGAAGGTCGTCCTGGATCGACGAATCGAGGCACACCTTGCCGATCGCGCTGGTCCCGGATGCGACGAAGCCCGCGACCACCGCGAGCAATACGTTGCCGAAGATCGCGGCGAGCACTGCGACGATGAAGCAGGCGGCGGTCGCCCACACGATCACCTTCGGTGGATTCTTCAGTTCCAGCCGCGTCCCGACGCCGTTACCGATCGCGTTGCCGACTCCGGCAGCCGCGCCGACCGCGCCGAGCAGCGCGAGTTGCATCCACCCGCTGTGCGACCCCTGCGCTTTGGCGTAGAACGCGATGTAGAGCGTCATGAAGCCGGTGAGGATGCGGATCGTTCCGTTACCCCACAGCCCCGCGACGACGGTCCGGCCCAGCGGCTGGCGCATGGTCTTGGCGATCTCGCGCGCTCCGCGCCTGGCACGGGAAGTGCGTCCCGAACCCGACCCGGACTCCGGCTGATGCGGCTCGTGGTAGGTGAGGGTGGTGGGCACCTCACCCTCGGTGACCTCGACCCACGACGGAATGCGCAGGCACAGGTAGGCGCCGACCGCCGAGATGATCGCCAGCCACACCATCGCGCCGGGGATGTGGATGGGAAGCGCCTTGGCCAACACCACCTCGAACAGCGCGGCCACCGCGCCGCCGATGATCGTCCCGCCGATCAGCCCGAACGTCGTGAGCCGGGAGTTGACGCGCGGAAGGTCGATGCTCGGGGGCACGACACGCGGTGTCACCGCCGACTTCAGCACCCCGAACGATTTGGAGAGCACCAGCAGACCCAGCGCGCACGGGTAGAGCACCCACGGGTCGTACTGCAGTTGCTGCGTCGCGGGGTTCCAGGCGACGTTGCTGATGATGAGCAGCGCGAGCACGGTACGCAGGCCGAACGTCGTGGCCATCGCGATGCGTCGACCGTGTTGGAGACGGTCGAGCATGGGGCCGATCACCGGGGCGATCAGTGCGAAGGGGGCGATCGTCAGTGCCAGATACAGCGCGACGTTCGTCTTCGATTCGCCGGTCGCGGCCGCGAAGAACAGCGTGTTGGCCAGTGCGACGGCCATCGCGGCGTCGACCGCGAAGTTCGCGATGACCGGCAGGGTCAGCGCCGTCAGCCCCGACTTGTCGGCGCCGTCGGCCGTCGCGGCCTGATAGATCTTGTCGACGCCGCGCCCGGTCAGTTCGCGTCCGCGCATCGCGGCCACGCGCATGACCGTGATCTTTTTGGGGCCCTTCGCCGACGCCTTCCCGGCGTCGTCGGGCATCGCACGCGTGGCGCCGACGGTCGGCGATTCGTCGAGAGGAGGCAGGTGCGGATTGTGCGTACGTGGCGGCAGGTAGGCGTCGCCGACGGATGCGTGGGCACGACCGCGTTGCCGGCCGTCGCCCGCGGGATAGTTCGCGCTGCCCGGGTGGGCAGCTGGGCGTCGTCGGCTGTACTCGTCGATGCGCGAGGTCTCGCTCTCGGGTACTGGCGTCGTCGGGGGGTCGTCGTTCGATCGGCCCCCGTCGTCCCGCCTCCATCGGATCACCTGATCAATTGTTCCTCATCGGTGTGACTGTGTGGCGCAAGCGTCGGTCGTGTGGGGCGCCACAACGTCCGGAGGTGGGCGGGTGGCCTGCCGCGGCGTCGATATTGCACACTGGAACAGTGATCGCAGTGACCGGAAACCAGCTCCTGCTCGACGCCGTCGACTCGGCTCGCTCAGCGCTCGAAGCCGACGGGGAGCATCCGGGCGACCACCGCGCCGCCATTGCGGAGGGGGAGTGGGCCGTCGCCCACTACTTCGACTCCGACATTCCCGGCTACCAGGGGTGGCAGTGGTGTGTCGTGGTCGCAGGCTCGCCGAACAGCGACGAGGTGACGATCAGCGAGACCGCGCTCCTACCCGCCGACGGCGCGCTGCTCGCGCCGGACTGGCTGCCGTGGTCGCAGCGCGTCGAGTCGGGCGATCTGCATCCCGGCGATGTGCTCGCCGCCGAAGACGACGATCCGCGGCTGGTGCCCAACCAGATCGACACCGCCGACGAGTTCGTCGCGGATGACGACGACGTCGCGCAGGTGGCAGGCGAACTCGGACTCGGCCGACGCCGCGTGCTCAGCCGCGAGGGACGTGACGATGCCGCGCAACGTTGGTACGACGGCGACTTCGGTCCCGGTTCGGAAATGGCTCAGGCCGCACCGTTCTCGTGCGGGACCTGCGGCTTCTACATCCCCCTCTCCGGCGCGCTACGGGCCGCGTTCGGCGCGTGCGCCAACGAACTCGCCGCAGACGGCCGCGTGGTGTCGGCCGAGTACGGCTGCGGGGCGCACTCCGACGTCGAGCCGCATCGGGGCGAGGGATCGCCCGCGTACGAGGCATTCGACGACGGCGTGCTCGAGATCGTCTGAGAACGGCCGACCCTGACGACCGACCTGCGAGACACCGACGACCCGTTCGGGACGGACCGCCTGCGCGCAGCGACACTCGACGCCTGGCGCTCGTCTCCGACCCGGCTGATCGAGGACAGTAACGCCGAGGACGATCTGGTCACGGTCGGCTACCGCGACCGACTGTTCACAGAGCTCTCGGTCAACGCTGCGGATGCTGCAGCCGTTTCGAATTCTGCTGCACGCATTGCCGTCTGGCTCGACGGCCGCGAACTGCACGTCGCCAACACGGGTGCTCCGCTGAGTGCCGACGGCGTGCGTTCGCTTGTGGCGCTGCGGGCGTCGGCGAAATCCGACGACACCGCCGCAGGAGTCATCGGCCGCTACGGCGTCGGATTCACGGCGACCGCCACCATCGCCAACCATGTCGAGATCCGCTCGACGACGGGCTCCGTCCGCTTCGATCGCGCCGATACCGTTGCCGCGGTGCGGGATTCGGGTATCTCGCTGCGAGACGGCGCGTCGGTTCCGTTGCTGCGCCTGGCGTGGCCCGTCAGCACTGCTCCCGCTGCCGACTTCGACACCGACGTCGTGCTGGGGTTGACGGCGGACGTCGACGCCCAAGTGCTCCTTGCCGACATCGCGGCGCAGGCCCCCGATCTGCTGCTCTCCCTCGAAGCCGTCGAGTCGATCACGCTGCCGGACAGAAGCTTTCGGATCGAACGGACCGAGTTCGACGCTGCCGAGTCCGACGCTGCGCAGCTCGGTCCTGGCAGTAGTGCCCGGCGGTTGCGCGTGTTCGTCGACGTCGAAGGTGCCGAGCGGGTGTACGCCTCGTGGCTGGAGGTGACGCACACGCGCGACGGCGTTGTCAACCGTTGGCTCGCACCGCAGTCCGACGGTGCCGTGGCTGCTCGTCCGGTGCGAGAAGTGCTGTACGCGCCGACGGCCACCGACATCGAGCTAGGACTACCCGCCAGGATCATCACATCGCTGCCGCCGACGCCGGATCGACGTCGACTGCTTCCCGGCGTCGACATAGCTTCTGCCGCAGCCGGTTACGCGGATCTGCTCCGCGTTGCCGAACCATCCGATCGGCTCGCTCTGCTACCGGCGTCGCATCGGATCGCAGGACTCGACGACGCGCGGCTCACCGAGGCCGTCGTCGACGAGGTGCGCGATGCGTCATGGCTGCCCGCGGCCGACGGCCCCGACCTGGTGCCATCGCGTGCGGTGATGCTGCTCGGACTCACCGACGAATTGGCCGACGTACTCGGCGATCTCTTCGCCGACCTCGTGCACCCCGACCTCTCGACGTCCAGCTCGCTTGTCGTGCTCGAACGTCTAGGGGTCACACCGATAGGGCTTGCGACCCTTGCTGATCGGCTCGTCGGTGTCGACCGTCCAGCGGCCTGGTGGCAGCGGCTCTACGCCGCACTCGCGCCACTCGTGCCGACGTCGCGGGAGGTCGAGGAGCTGTCCGCGCTGCCGGTCCCGCGCGCGGACGGTCGCATGAACATCGGCGCGCGTGGGCTTTTCGTCGTCGCAACGTCGCGTCCACTGCGATGGATTCGCACCGTCGATCCCGACGCCGACCATCCGCTCCTCGAACGACTTGGCGTGCAACGTCTCTCGGTTTCGGAGGCGCTCGCCGACGATTCACTGCGCGCACTCGTCGAGGATGAGGATGCGGTCGACGACGAGGACTCGACACTTCTGGACGAGGTCGTCGAACTGCTCGTCGCGGATCCCGGTGCGGACGCACCGGAGTGGTTGTCGCGCATGGCGTTACCCGCCGACGGCGAGTGGCGCAACGCCGACGAACTACTACTGCCGGACGCTCCGCTGCTCTCCGTGCTCGTCGACGATCATCCGTTCGGCATCGTCGACGACGAGCTGGTGGCGCGTGTCGGAGCCGACGTGCTGCGCAGAATCGGCGTCGGGTGGGGTTTCACGACCGTCTCCGACGAGTTCCCGACCGCGCCGGATCACGACCTGCCCGATGAGGAACTCTGGTGGGACGGTCTCGCCGATCTTCCCGAAACCCTTACCGCGATGCGCGATCTCGACCTCGTCGACGATGACCGCTGGCCCGAGGCGCTGACCTTGCTCGCGCGTGACGAGTCGCTCGAGTCGGTGCTCGCCGACCGTCACGGGTACACGGCGTGGTGGTTGCGTCATCACGCCTACATCGACGGGCATCCGCTCGGCTGGTACCGCGCACCGTCGGAGTCGGCGCTGGCCGGAGTCCGCGACGTCCTCGACCATCCGTACGCCGACTCGCTTGCCGCGGCGCTCGGCGGCAGCGACGTCGAATCGGTCGCCGACGCCGACACTCTGCTGCACAACCTCGCCGATCCTGCGCGCGACGTGTCGGCCGGCGCGGCGTCGACGACGTACGCCGCGATGGTGCGTGCATGCCGACGCGGAACCGTCGAACCGATGGATCTCGCTGTGCCGGAACGTGTTCGAGCGGTGTCAGGCAGCGCAGTAACCGACGCGGTGGTGATCGATCGTCCGTGGTACCTGCAGGTCGTCGACGCCGACGCAATGGTCGTGTTCGCGGCCGACGCCGCCAGCCCGTCAGATGACGCCGCTCTGTTGGCTGACATTCTCGACGTTCCGACCTCGTCGGAGGCGTTCAACGCCGTCGTCGCGTCGCAGGGCGAGCCGTCGACCGCTGCGGGCACCGACGCAGTGCTCTTCACCGCGCTCACCGGGCGCGCAGTGGACGGCGAAGTCAGAGTCCACGACGACCTGGTCGTCACCGTGGCCCGCGACGGCGAGAGCGTCGACATGTCCGTCGACTGGTGGATCGACGACCGGGGCATCACGCATCTTCGACGCCGCGCGCGGCGCTAACCTCGGTCGACGTCGATCCCGCGCGTGAGGATCGACGCGAGCTGCCGATAGGCCTGCGCGTCGTCGAGGCCGGTGTGTGCTTCGACGTCGCGCCGTTGGATGCGACTCATCATCGTCGCGGCGAGGTCGCCCGCGAAAGCGGCGTCCACGTCACGGAATTCGCCCGCGGCGACCCCAGCAGCGATGAGTCCGCGCACGCGGGCGGCGGCAGCGGCGGTGTTCTGTTCGTAGAGTTCGCGCGTCGGCGCGAAGGCGTGCAGGTCGGCCATGAACTGCGCGGATGCGGGCGAGAGAGCATCGCCCACCGCGATCAGGTACTCGACGACGGCGTCGCGCGACGTCGCGGCGTCGGCTACTCGCGACTCGACCTGGTCGGTCGCCGTGCGGAAGAAGTGGGTGACCGTCTTGGTCACGAGCTGCTCCTTGCTGCCTGCCAGTGTGTAGAGCGTCGAGCGTGAACAGTGCAGGCGCGCAGCGAGGTCGGCGATCTGGAGGTGCGCAAAGCCGTCGTCGAGCATCAGCGCGAGGAGGCCATCGAACAACTCAGTTCGACGCCGCGTCGCGAGCTCGGCTCGGGTCATCGGTCATCTCCTGGGCGGTGGTGGGGGCATTGCATTCTCGCTCGGATAGTACTAGGAAGAGTACCTGAGTACTGTATTGAGTCGAGCATTAGTAGCTGTTCAGATCACGCACCATCGGAGGATTCATGCCCGTCGACCGTCTCCTGCCCACCGACGAGGCTCGTGATCTGATCGCGCTGACCAGGGACTTCGCCGACAAGAAGTTCCTCCCCATCGTCGACGAGTATGAAAAGGCCGAGCGGTATCCCGACGGCCTCTTCGCCGAGATGGGCGAGGCAGGACTGCTCGGGCTGCCCTACCCGGAGGAGTGGGGAGGCGGCGGCCAGCCCTACGAGGTGTACCTGCAGGTGCTCGAAGAACTCGGCACGCGCTGGGCATCGGTTGCCGTCGCGACCAGCGTGCACGGCCTCGCCTGCCATCCCCTGTTCACCTTCGGCACCGACGAGCAGAAGCAGCAGTGGCTCCCGGATCTGTTGGAGGGCAAGCTGATCGGCGCGTACAGCCTGTCCGAGCCGCAAGCGGGATCCGACGCCGCTGCACTCAACTGCAAAGCCGCGCCCGCCGAGGGCGGATACTCCGTCACCGGCGCCAAGGCGTGGATCACCCACGGCGGCATCGCCGATGTCTACAACCTGTTCGCGCGGACAGGCGAAGGCTCCAAGGGCATCTCGTGCTTCCTCGTTCCCCGCGACACCGCAGGCCTCTCGTTCGGCAAACCCGAAGAGAAGATGGGCCTTGCGGCGGTCCCCACCACCTCGGCACACTATGACGACGCCTTCATCGAGGAGGGACGTCGACTCGGCGCCGAGGGCCAGGGACTCCAGATCGCTTTCTCCGCACTGGATTCCGGCCGACTCGGCATCGCGGCCGTCGCCACCGGCCTCGCACAGGCCGCGCTCGACGCCGCCGTCGACTACGCACACGAACGAACCACGTTCGGCCGCAAGATCATCGACCACCAAGGCCTCGGCTTCCTGCTCGCCGACATGGCCGCCGCCGTCGACTCCGCCCGGGCAACCTACCTCGACGCCGCACGACGTCGCGATGCGGGACAACAATATTCGCGCGCCGCTGCCACCGCCAAGCTGATCGCCACCGACGCCGCGATGAAGGTCACCACCGACGCCGTCCAGGTGCTCGGCGGCTACGGCTACACCCGCGACTTCCGCGTCGAGCGGTTCATGCGCGAAGCCAAGATCACCCAGATCTTCGAGGGCACCAACCAGATCCAGCGCCTCGTCATCAGCCGCGCCCTCGCCACCAGCGCTGGTTGAGCTCCGGCCCGCTTCTAAATGTGTGTCGTGGGGGGGGGGGGGGGGGGGGGGGGGGGGGGGGTGGGGGCGGCAGGCACCCGGCACCCGGACGGCGGCGGGTGCGGGGGGGCGGGGGGGGGGGGGGGGGTTGGT
>NZ_LZMI01000087.1:0-81062 GCF_001665475.1 Gordonia sp. 852002-51296_SCH5728562-b
TGGGCACAGCTGGCATCCTTCCAGGCCGCCCGGCAGGGCAAGCCAGATCAGATGTCACCTACTCGTGCACCAGCCCCCTGTTACCCACGTGGCTGCTACCCATCGCTCTACAGCTACTGGTCTCGGTATTGTGTGACCCATGCCCGCATCCCAGGCCGACTGCATCGAGTGCGGCGAGACCTACTACGCCACCCGCAGCGATGCGCTCTATTGCTCGCGCCGGTGCAACCAGCGCGCCTACCGCAAGCGCCACGCCACCGATAGCGGTCACGTGACCGATCTGAGCGCAGTGCCCGCCGCACCGAGCCCGGTCCCGCCCGGTGATGAGTGGCTGCCCGCTGCGTTCGAGGCATGGCACTACGACACCTACGCCGACCGGCTGGCCAAGGCGGAAGCCATCCCCAAGAGCAAGAAGAAGACCCGCGCTGACGCGATTGCCTGGGAGCAACGCACCGACGGCGGCGATCTCATCGACCGCTACATCAACCACCTGCGCGTAGAGCGCGTTGACCCGTCGCTGGTCGGCGAGAAGTTGCCCGCCTCAATCACCTCCGACATCGCCGAGGTCATGCTCGCCGACATGCAAGACCGGCTCCAGGGTCTCTACGTAACCGCACTCGATTGATGGAGTGATCAATGTCCTTGCGTAGCACCAGACTTGCCCGCGGTCGCGTCGGGAGGATGTTCTCGATGAGGTTCGGTCGGTTGATGGACATCCACAGGTCCCGTGCGGCGGCCGTCGCCTGCTCGTCGGTCAGAGAGGCGTAGGGGTGGAAGTGTGAGTTGGGGTCTGCGAACGACGTGGTCCGCATCTTCAGGAAGCGCGACACATACCACTTCTCGATGTCGTCCATCTTCGCGTCGACGTAGATGGAGAAGTCGAAGAGATCCGACACCATCAACGTAGGTCCGGTCTGTAAGACGTTGAGGCCCTCAAGGATCAGGATGTCGGGCTGACGCACGTAGTGATATACGTCGGGAACGATGTCATAGGCGATATGCGAGTAGACCGGGGCGGTCACCTCGCGCGCCCCGGACTTGACCTCGGTGACGAACCGCAGCAGGGCCCGACGGTCATAGGATTCCGGAAAACCCTTGCGGTGCATGATTCCTCGCCGCTCCAGCGTGGCGGTGGGCAGGAGGAATCCGTCGGTGGTGACCAGATCGACCTTGGGGTGGGATTCCCAGCGCGCCAGTAGCGCGGCCAGCACGCGAGCGGTGGTCGACTTGCCCACCGCGACGCTGCCGGCGATGCCGATCACGAAGGGCACCTGCCGGTTGGTCTGCCGGTCGCCGAGGAACGTCGACGTCGCGGCGAACAGCCGCTGGCGGGCCGCGATCTGCAGGTGGATGAGGCGGGATAGGGGCAGATAGACGTCGGCGACCTCGTCGAGGTCGATCTGTTCACCGAGACCGACCAGGTCGGCGAGCTCGTTCTCATTGAGCACCATCGGCATTGATTGCCGCAGGTCACGCCACTGTTTGCGATCGAGTTCCAGGTACAGACTGGGATCGCGGTCGGTGGTGTGGCGGGCCATCAGGCGCGACTTCCGGCCACCGTGGGGGACTCGGACCTGCTCGTCATGGGCTACAGCATATGGGCATCCTCTCCGGTTCTATCCCCGGGCTCCGCGCGTGCAGTGGTGACGTGGGCGAATCATGGCGGGTCACGCATGTGATCGCGGCCGATGTGATCTGGGACACCTCGGAGAGGAAGGTTCGGAGGACCCCTCCGTCTTCGGCAACGGCGCGGACGATCAGCCCGAGCCTGTGCGGAAGTCGCGCGACCGCACAGTAGACGCGTGTGTCGGACTCCAGGGACTCAAGTAGTAGACGCAGGTCCTCGGTAGGGTCATCGGCTGCCGCAGCACCGAGGGCGTACACGCTGCCGAAGGCGCGGAACTGCCGTGGGGATGAGGCGGTGGCCAGTAGTTGATGATCGACGGCGGCGCAGCGTCGGTCAGTGCACATGCGGACGGTGATCGCCGAGTCGACGATGCCGCCGGAGCCGATGTCGACCGACGGATGGATCGCGGTCGCCTCTACCAGGATCACATTCGCGGACGGGGCCAGTGTGAGGTAGGTGCGTTGACGATGCGAGGCTGATGGTCCGACGACTCGCAAGCCGGTGTCGACGACGGCACAGGCATCCTCACCCGCGCGGATCGTGCACCATTCCTGGCTTGCCGCCCCGCCGGGCACACCCGCGACTGTCACGGCACCCTGGCCGCGCAGCGCGACCCGGGTGCCTGCACCCAGATCGAACCGGCTGCGAACCCGGTCGCCGGGGATCATCGAACCGGCGACATTCTGCAGGATCAGCGTGGAGTAGGGGTCGTCGTCGGGACCGAAGAGCCTTCCGACGTGAAAGGGCCAGCGGTGACGCCGTCGCGTGAGCACGGTCTCGCCACCGGCCAGGCCAAAGGCGAGATCGATGTCGCTCACCGGAACAGAACTTCGCGGTCCAGGTGATCGAGCAGGTGATCGAACCCGACGCCGTCGCGGGCATTGGTGGTCAGTACGGGGCGCCCGTTGCGTACGTGGGCGGCATCGGCGACCATCAGGTCCAGGTCGACGCCCACGTGCGGGGCGAGATCGGTCTTGTTGATCACCAGCAGATCGCAGCGAATGACCCCGGGGCCGCGCTTGCGGGGAATGTCGCCGCCCCCGGCAACGTCGATCACGAAGATCCAGAAGTCGACGAGGTCGCGCGAGAAGGTGGAGGCCAGATTGTCGCCGCCGCTCTCCAACACGATCGCCTCGATGCCGGGGAAGTCGCGTTCGAGTTCGTCCGCGGCCGCGACGTTCATCGACGGATCTTCGCGGATCACGGTGTGTGGGCAGCCGCCTGCCTCGACTGCGCGTACCCGTCTCGGATCGATCAAACCCGAACGGCGGATTCGCTCGGCGTCCTCGATCGTCACCAGGTCGTTGGTGATAACGCCGATGGAGCGGCCTCGGTGGTCGAATTCGGCGATGAGTCGCTCGACGATGGCGGTCTTGCCGGACCCGACCGGGCCGCCGACGCCGATGCGCGCGGCGGCGACCCCGCGTGCCGGTGTGGACGTGGTCATCGCAGCAGGAACCTCCGGGAGAACGGGACATGGGTGGCCGGTTCGCCGTGCAGCAGTTCGCCATCGGCCCGAACCTCGAAGGTGCGGGGATCGACCTCCACGTGCGGCAGGGCGGCGTTTCGCACCATGTCGGATTTGCGCAGCGAACGGACCGAGGCGATCGGCAGGACCTTCTTGCGCAGGCCCAGGCGGTCAGGCACCCCGGCGTCGATGGCCAGCCGGGACATCATGGTGAATCCCAGTTCTGCGACGGCCGAGCCGAGGGCTCCCCAGTTGGGGCGGACGGCGATGGGCTGTGAGCTGACGATGCTGCCGGCCGCGTCGCCCGCGGCGGCCCATGCGATGAACCCGTTCTTGAGTACCATCTGCGGCTTGACGCCGAAGAAGGCCGGCGCCCACATGACGAGATCGGCGATCTTGCCCGTCTCGACCGAGCCGAGGTGCTCGCCGACGCCGACCGAAATCGCCGGATTGATGGTCAGTTTGGCGATATAGCGCTTGACGCGTTCGTTGTCAGAGGCAGCGGTGTGTTCTTCTGGCAGACGCCCGACCCGCTGCTTCATCACCGCTGCAAGACGCCAGCAGGTGGCGGTGTTCTCCGCGAGTCTGCCCATGCCCTGGGTGTCGCTGCCGAAGATCGAGATGGCGCCGAGGTCGTGGAGGAAGTCCTCGGCCAGCATCGTCTGTGGGCGTATACGTGCCTCGGCGAAGGCGACATCCTCGGGGGCCGCCCAGTTCATGTTGTGCGCCGACATGGTCATCGGGATGCCCTCGTCCAGGGCGGCCTTGGTGAACGGGTTGGTCGGATTGGTCGATGCCGGAATCACATTGGGATGACCTACGCAGGTGATGAGATCGGGCGCATGCCCACCGCCCGCGCCTTCGACGTGATACATGTGGATCGTCCGATCGCCGATCGTCGCCATGGTGTCCTCGGCGAATCCGAATTCGTTGATCGAGTCCGTGTGCAGGTGCACCGCGAAGTCCGCGGTGTCGGCGGCGGTGAGGGTGGCGTCGATGACCGCGGGCATGGCCCCGAAGTCCTCATGGATCTTGACCGCTCCCGCACCGGCCGCAACCGATTCGAGGCTGGCCCGCACATCCGAGGACCCACGTCCGAAAGCGAGGTAGTTGACCGGGGAGTACTCGGCGGCCTGCAGGAACAGTCCGAGGTTGCGGGTGCCGCCGGTGCCGACCTCGAACGAGGTACCCAGCGAGCCCCCGATGAGCGTGGTGGTGCCGGTGGCCAATGCGTGTTCGGACTGCTGCGGCGAGATCAGATGCGCATGGGTCTCGATGGTGCCTGCGGTGACGATCATCCCTTCCGCGCTGATCGGCGTGGTCATATGCCCGACGACCATCTCGGGGGGCACTCCGGGCATCGTGTCAGGATTGCCGGCTTTGCCAATCCCGGCGATGCGACCATCACGGATGCCGATGTCGGCCTTGATGATTCCGGATACTGCGTCGATGATGGTCGCGTTGGTGAGCACGTAGTCGAGCGCGCCGTCCGAGGAAGTGGCTGTGGGTTGATACCCCTCGCCGTCGCGAACCGACTTGCCGGCGCCCGCAACGAGTTCATACCCGGGAATGGTCCGATCATCCTCGATCTCGACGGTCAGGTCGGAGTCGGCGAGCCGGATGCGGTCGCCGGTGGTGGGTCCGTAGATGCGTGCGTAGGCGCGTCTGCTGATTGCGGTCATCGATCGACCGGCCCGTTCACGAGGCCGGAGAATCCGTGCGCTATCCGGTTTCCGGCCAGCGGTCTGAGGTCGACGGTGACGGGAACACCCGGTTCAAAGCGAACCCCGGCGCCCGAGGCCACCGCGAGTGCTCGGCCCCACGCCGCGGAGCGGTCGAACTCCAGCGCGCTGTTGGTTTCTGCGAAATGAGCCTGACTGCGCACCTGGACATCACGGTCGCCCCGGTTGATCACGGTCACCGCAACGATGTCGGACTCGAAGAACCGTACATCGCCCTCGCTGGTGATGATCTCACCCGGCGCGGCGATGGTGCACCCGGGTGCGGGGTCCGCGCCCGGGAGGATCGGGTCGATGACCGATACCAGCTTGGTTCCCTCGTCGAAGGGGGCGTCGACCATCAGGATGCCGATCATGTCGGCGACACCGGGCATGACCTGGTCGGTGGTGAGGACGTGCGCAGCGTGATCGACGACGGCGTCGTAGGGCAGATCGCGCCGCGCGGCGAGCATGATCTCGTCGGTGAGCAGTGCGACTGCCTCGGGATGGCTCAACCGCACGCCGTGGGTCAGGTTGCGCCGGGCCATTTCCGCAGCGGTGAAGATCGTGAGTCGTTCGTATTCGGTCGGTGTCAGGTGCATGCAGGTCCTTGGCTTTTGGGTTCTGGGTGAGTTCAGCTGGCGAAAAGGCGTAGTCCGTCGCCGGTGCGTTGGGTGGCGATGTCGGCGAACCAGGAGAATCCGCACGGTGTGGTCGGTGGTGTGGCATCGAGCAGATCGACCAGGGCCACACCCACCTCGTTCAGGATGTACTGGGCTTGAATATGGCCGACGACGCCGAGTCGGACTGCGGCACTGACTATTCCGTTGGCGAACTGCCATGCACAGACATGCTCGGCATCGGTGCGCCCCAACCCGAATCCGTGTAGGCAGATCGCCTGGGCCACTGGCAGATGGCCGCCGACAGTGCCGTTCAACACGCGCTCACGGTAGGCGATTGCGGCCTCGACCCCCAGCGCGGCGAAGGTGCCCAGGGTCGCGATACCCGCACGGGTGGACGCAGTGCGCAAAGTGTCGAGCACACAGGCGGATTCCGCCTGCCGATCGACCCGCGCCGGATCGTCGGCCATCCATGCCGATCGCATCAACACGCGATCATGGGCGTGCCACCGGCCGGCCAACTGCTCGACGACGAAACCGGCCACAGCTGTGTCACTGCACACCAGACCATCCCGAACGGCACTTTCGAGACCGGACGAGAATGCGAATCCGCCGACCGGGAATGCGCTGTCGCCCAGACGCATCATCTGTAGGACCTGTCGGGTATCGGTCATGTGCTCGGGAAGCCCGCACCCAGCTCAATATCGTCGATAACCTCGAGATCGCCTGTGTCCATGATTGATCGGAGTCGTTCACGATAGTCGTGTTCGGCTCCCTCAAGCACGACGACCAGGGTGTCACCTGCCTGCTCGCACTTCCAGTGCAGGTGTCCGGCCAGAAAGCCGATCCGAATCCCAGCCGGTACCGAACGTGCACGCAGACGCAGGTGTCTGGGCCTACCGGCCCGGACGATGACCGCGAGCGTTGGTTCGAGCACCAAGACCGAACCGTCGGACAGAGTGCCCGCTCGCGGTAGTCGCACCGCGTAGTCGGTGCCGTACTCGCTGGTGATCCGCAGCCGCCGCCGGTCGAGGTCGGCCGGATCAAGATGGATGTAATCGACCGCATCGCGGTGGCGCAGGTCATGCAGTTCCGCGCTGATTGCGGTATCCGATTCGTGTCCGACCACCGTATCGATGATTCGGGGTGGCGCGGTGGTCACGAGGCCACCGATGTGGCAACGGGTGCGATACGTCCGACGACGTCGGTTTCGGATTCCAGCGCGTACCCGGCCCGCAGGATCGTCGCCTCCTCGAACGGCCGGCCGATCAGCTGGACGCCTAGCGGTAGTCCCTCGGCCGAGAACGCCGCAGGCACCTGCAATGCGGGCAACCCGGTTACGTTGGCGGGCGCAGACATCCGACTGTAGGCGGCCGTGGCGCCTTCGATCGTGCCGTCCGCCCAACGGAAGAACGCGTCCGCGCGCGGCACGGCGACGCCGGGCACGGTCGGTGCGAGCAGGATGTCGATGGACTCGTACATGTCCCGCCAGCCCTGCTGGATGAGTGTCCGCAACCGGAGGGCATTGATGTAGTCGACCGCGGGCATCACCTCACCGAGTTCGAGGAAGGTGCGGACTTCGTCGGTGAACAGCTCCGGCGAGTTGCGCATCGCATCCATGTGATATGCGCTGGCCTCCGGGCTCAAGATGGCCCATTCGGTGGGAAGGATGTACTCGGCATGGGGGATCGCCACCTCGACCAACGTCGCACCGAGCTGTTCGAGGACAGTGGCTGCCGACCGTGCCGCGGCAAGGGCCTCGTCCTCGACATGCTCGGTGTAGAAGTTGGTTGGGATGCCGATGCGAAGCCCTTGCACGCCGTCGGCGATGTGGCTGGTGAAGTCGGGTACCCCCGCGTCGACCGAACCGGGGTCGCGGCGGTCGTAACCGGACATGGCGCCCATGACCAATGCGGCGTCGTGGACGTTTCGGGTGAGCGGCCCGACGTGATCGAGTGACCAGGACAGCGACGCGACGCCGACGCGAGGTGCGCGCCCGAATGTCGGCTTGAGACCGACGGTTCCGCACACGGCGGCCGGGATACGAATCGAGCCGCCGGTATCGCTGCCGAGTGCCACGTGTACGACCCCGGCACCAACTGCGGCGCCCGATCCGCCGCTCGAACCTCCTGGTGTGCGGCTGGGATCCCAGGGATTTCCACTGCGCGGCGTGGTTGCACCGTAAGCGAATTCGTGGGTCTCCGTCTTGCCGATCAACACCATGCCCGCGTCGTAGAGCTTGCTGACGGCGGCGCTGTCGGCTTCGGGAACATAGCTGGTCCGTTGCTCGGAACTTGAGGTGGTGGCTATGCCTTTGGTGTCGTAGAGGTCCTTGACGCCCAACGGAATCCCATGCAGCGGGCCTCGGATATTGCCTGCCGCGATCTCGGCCTCCGCGGTGGCTGCCTGGGTGCGTGCGACGTCGGCGGTGACGGTGGTGAAGGCGGTGATCGCGGGTTCGACTTCGGCGAGCCGGGCCAACGACGACTCGACGACTTCGACCGGGGAGATCTCACGAGCGCGGATCTTGGCGGAGATCTCGGAGAGTGGGAGTTCGTACAGGTTCACGGTTTCACCTTTCGGGCAGGCGGGGCGGGGCAGGGGGCGTATCAGGTCCAGGACGCGTTGAAGGCGACAGCCGGTGGGGTCTCGCCGAGGCCGATCACACTGGCCTGGCGGATCAACGCCAATGTGGCGGCGTAGGTTTCGGCGTTTGCGGACAGCCGCGCGTCGTCGACAACCAGGCCGGCGATAGTGAACTGGTCAGCGATCTGCCCGCTGGTGAGCGGGGCTGCTGTGCGGGTCGTGATCTGGATATCCATCGTGATGTCCTTCCGGGGTGGGTGGTTGACGTGATTCGATTGCGGCGGCAAGCCCGATGACCAGCGGGTCGGACAACGGTGGGCCCATGATCTGAAAGCCGATGGGCAGACCGTCGGTGCCGCGGCCGCACGGCACACTCATCGCCGGGATTCCGGCGAGGTTGGCCGGGATGGTGAGTGCGTTGAGGCCGTCGAGGATCGGAGTGCGTATTCCGCCGAGTTCGACATGGTCGCTGCCGAACTCCGGCGCTGTCATCGCGACCGTGGGTGACACGAGCAGATCGATGTCATCGAAGATCGCGTTGATGCGCTGGGTCAGGGCTGACCGTCCGCGTTGTGCGCGGGCGTAGTCGACTGCGGACCGGGAAGCTCCGATCGCGAGCGCGGCGCGGACGTCGGGGCCGTACTGCGCGCCGTCGATGCCGGGTTGGGCGGTGTGCCAGTCCAGCGCCTCGACCGAGGCGATCGTGGTCAGCAGCTCCGGGCAGTCATGGAGTCCGGGAACCTCGATCGGGACGATCCGCGCGCCGGCTGCGGTGAGTCCGGCGACGGTGGCGGCGAACGCGTCGGCGACGTCTGCATCGAGTCGATCACAGAAGTAGTTTTCGCACAAGCCAATCCGCAGTCCGTCAGCGCCGCGGTGGAGTTCTGCGAGGACGTCCAATGTGCCGCCGTCGATACTGAACGGATCGGCGGGGTCCGGGCCGATGATCGCCTGCAGTAGGGCTGCGGTGTCGGATACCGATCGGCCGAGCGGGCCGGCGTGATCGAGGGTGAAGCTGATCGCGCTGATCCCGCTGCGGCCGACGAGACCGTACGTCGGTTTGATGCCGGCGACTCCACACAGCGCTGCGGGAATGCGGATCGAGCCGCCGGTATCGGTACCCAGCCCGCTTGTCGCCATACCGGCCGCGATGGCTGCGGCGGTTCCGCCACTCGACCCGCCCGGTATCCTGCTGCGGTCGTGCGGGTTTCGTGTCGGAGGTGTGTTGACGCCATAGGCGTACTCATGGGTCGCTGTCTTGCCGACCACGACGGCTCCGGCTGCACGTGCACGCGCAACTGCCTGCGCGTCACGTCGGGCGGGGATCGGTGGGCTGGCCGGTGAACCGTTGCCGGTGACGCGACCGCCGATGTCGTAGAGGTCTTTGACCACGATGGGGACGCCGGACAGTGGTGGCGCCCAATCCGTGGCCGGTTGGCGCTCGACCTGAGCGGATACGGTGTCGGTGTAGACCTCAACGAAGGCACGGATGTGCTCGTCGCCCGCTTCGATGGCGCGAAGCGCGGCCCGAACCGGATCGAGGGTCTCTGTCGTCGGGGTCACGCGGTCTCCTTTGACTGTTCGGAAGCCGGCGCTGCCTCCGGCTCCAGGACGGCGGCGACAAGTGTGCGGGTCACCTCGGTGCGAGGCGCTGTGAGCAGGTCGTCGACCGGGCCGCACTCGACGAGTCGACCACGATCGAGAACTCCGGCGCGGTCGCACATGTGCTCTACAAGTGCGAGATTGTGGGTGATGAGGAGCATGGCCAGATCTCGTTCTGCCTGGAGATCTTTGAGCAGATTGAGGATCTGGGCTTGCACGGACACGTCGAGCGCTGCGGTTGGCTCGTCGAGCACGAGGAAGTCCGGTTCACGAATGAGTGCACGAGCGATCCCGAGACGTTGTCGTTGGCCTCCGGAGAACTCGTGGATGTAGCGTCCGTAGTGCGAGGACTCCATCCCTACCCGGTCCAGGATCGCCAACACCCGTCGGCGTGCCTCGGTGGCGTCGATGCGATCGAAACGGGTGAGCGGGTAGGCGATCTGACTGCCGACGCTGCGGCGAGGATTGAACGCCGATCCGGAGTCCTGGAAGACGATCTGGAGTTGCCTGCGGAACCGGCGGAGGTCGAGTTCACCGAGGGTGGTCAGCTCATTGCCCTCGAACAGGACCGAACCGGCGGTGGCGCGTTCGAGCTGGAGAATCATCCGCCCGGTTGTCGTCTTCCCCGATCCGGACTCCCCGATGAGGCCGAAGGTCTCGCCGCGCCAGATGTCGAAGCTGAGATCGTCGACGGCCACGAAATCTGCGGCGCGCTTGTTCTCACCCCGGACCCGGAACACCTTGCGCAGATTCCGGACGGTGATCAGCGGTTCCTCATGCGACATCGGCGGTCTCCTGTGAACTGGGGTCGTGGAACTCGAACAGGCGGCGGTCGGCGCGCGGGACTGCGCGGGCCGAGTCGTCGAGGTGCAGCCGGGGCACTGCCTTCATCAGGCCCTGGGTGTAGGGGTGGGTGGGATGCGACAGGATCGACTCGGTGGTGCCGGATTCCACGACGATGCCGCGACGCATGACGGTGACATCGGTGCACACATGTGACACGACCCCGAAATCATGTGTCACCAGCAGGATCGAGGTGCCCAGTTCTCGGTTGATATCGAGCAGCAGATCCAGGATCTGTTTCTGCACGGTGGCATCGAGAGCGGTTGTGGGTTCATCGGCGAGGAGGAGATCTGGTCGGCAGGACAGGGCCAGGGCGATCACCACGCGTTGTCGCTGGCCGCCGCTGAGCTCGTGCGGGTATGCCGACATCCGGCGTTTGGGATCGGGGAGGGCGACTAGTTCGAGGGCTTCGAGCGCCTGTGCCCTGGCCGAACGCTTGTCGACCCCGCGGTGGTGGCGGATGACCTCGATGAGCTGTGCTCCGATCGTGAACGACGGGTCGAGCGCGGTGAGCGCATTCTGCGAGACCAGACCGATCCGCCGGCCACGGATGGCCTGCATCTGACGCTCGGACTTCTGCAGGAGATCTTCACCGCGGAAGGTGATCGTTCCGCTGCGAATCCTGGCCCGGCTCGAGCCGAGCAACCCCAGTACCGTCAAGGACGTGACGCTCTTACCGGAGCCGGATTCTCCAACCAGTCCGACAATGGCGCCGTCGCCGACGGTGATGTCGACGCCGTCGACCGCGTGCACAACGCCACTATCGGTCTGGAAATCGACGCTGAGAGAGCGAATTTCAAGAATGTTGGTCATGCGCTCGTCTGCTTCCGTGGGTCGAGGGCGTCGCGGATGCCGTCGCCGATGAGATTGAACGACAAGGCGACGACGAGGATCACCAAACCGGGAATTGTCGCGATGTGGTAGACGCCCTCAAGCACCACACTCGATCCGTCGGAGGTCATGATTCCCCAGTCCGGCATGGGTGGGATGACACCGACGCCAAGGAAACTGAGTCCAGCGGCCACCACCACCATGAGTCCGCACAGCGTGGTGGCATACACCACGAGCTGGGCGATCACATTGGGTGCGATCTCACGGAACATGACCTGCAACGGATTTGCGCCATATGCCCGTGCCGCTTCCACATACTCCTTGCCGGACTCCTGGACGGTTGCGGTATAGGCGACGCGCGCCATGTACGGGATGAGGGTGATGGCAATCGCGATCATCACATTGTTCAGCCCCGCGCCGAGAACGGCGGCCAGAGCAATTGCCAACAACACCAACGGGAATGCGAAGAGCACATCGAGGATCCGCATGAGAATCTCACCGGAACGACTGCGGCGGTACCCGGCGAACAGGCCGATCAACAGGGAGAGCGGGAAGACGACTGCCACCGGAGCCACCGCGACCAGCAGGGAGTTGCGCCCGCCGTAGAGGAGCCGGGCTGCGATGTCTCGTCCCTGGCCGTCGAGGCCGAGTGGATGTCCAGGGGTGCCGATGCCGGCGAGGCGATCGACCGGGTTGCCGCTGACCGGACTGTACGGCGTGAGCAGTGGTGCGCAGATCGACGCGGCGGTGATCAACAGCAGGATGATCATGGCGCCGAGAGCAACTCGATCGCGGCAGAATGCGCGCACCGCTAGTCGCCACGCAGACGGAGTGGCGGTGGGGGTGGGCGCGGGGGCCTGTGTTTGTGCGACGTTCTTGATGGTGCGGGTGACGCCGGTGATGACACTCATGCTCCGACCTTTCTGCGAGTGCGGGGATCGAGCAGTCCGACCGCGGTGTCGGCAAGGAGATTGACGATGACAAAAGCGAGAGCGATGAACAGGACCCCGGCCTGTACGACCGGGATATCGCGTTGGGTGATCGAGGTGTAGAGCTGCTGGCCGAGGCCAGGCCAACCGAAGACGACCTCGACGAAGACGACACCACCGAGGAGGTAGCCGATCTGGAGTCCGATCACGTTGATGATTGGGGGCAGGGCGTTGCGCAGTGCATGTCGCCACAGCACTGAGCGTGCGGTCAGTCCGGAGGCCCGCAGGGTTCGGATGTAATCCTGTTGCAAGACTTCGACCATCACACTGCGGGTCATCCGGGCGATGACCGCCAGGGGGACGAGCGCGGCGGCGAGGGCCGGTAGCAGCAGATGGGTCAACAGATCACCGAGGCCGCCCGGGTTGCGACTGTTGTACATGCCGGAGGTCGGCAGGATACCGAGCCGAATCGAGAAGAACCCGATCAAGAGCAGGCCGAACCAGTAGACCGGGACGCTGGCTCCGGAGAGGGCGACGAACATCGAGATCCGGTCGAAAATGCTGTACTGCTTGCGGGCGGCGAGCACTCCGAGCGGAACGCCGATCACTATGCAGAGCAATAGTGCTGCGCCGGTCAGGATCAGGGTGTTGGCAAAACGTGGTCCCATGATGTCGGTGACGGGCGCGTTGATCGTGAGCGAGCGTCCGAGATCGCCGTGCAACAGTCCACCGAGATAGTCGATGAATTGGAGGGGAAGAGATTTGTCGAGGCCGAGTTGGGCGCGGATCTCGGCGACGGACTCCGCGGTGGCGCCCGAGCCGAGGATGGTGATCGCAGGGTCGCCGGGCACCAGTTGCAGCAGCAGGAATACCACGAGGCTGACGCCGAGGAGAACGAGGACGGTAGAGAAGAGTCGTCTGCAGATCGTGAAAAGTAGTGTGTCAGAGGAGATCACTGCGTGAGCCTCACATTCGTCAGGTCGTACCATTCCTCGCTTGCCGAGACGAATCCGGTGACATAGGGGGCGAGGACATACGGGGCTTTGTCATTGACAATCGGGGCCAGGGCAGCGTCCTCGGTGACGATGTCGTTGGCACGCCGCCACCAGTCGGTGGCGACTTGGGGATCGGTGGAGCGGATGGCGGTGTCCATCGCGGTGTCGAGTCGGGGATTGGTGTAGTAGCCGACGTTCGGCCCGTTGGGTGCCTGCAGTGCAGACGATGTCGCGATGTAGAGCCAGTAGGGGCTGGTCATACCCCACGACATCTGCGCCATGCCGACACCGGGGGCCGCCCCCTGCGCCCAAGTGCTCAGGTACGAAATCCATTCCTGGGTATCGATCTTCAGGTCGATTCCGATCTCGGCGAGATTCTGCTGCAGGTATTCGGCCATCTGGCTGGGGATGATCTGTCCGGATCCGTCGACCGACGTGGTCAACGTGGTGGTGAAGCCGTGTGGGTAGCCGGCCTGACGTAACAGAGTGCGTGCCTGGTCGAGGTTGCGTGCGTAGGCGTCGGTACGTTGGACATAGGCGTTGTTGGCCGGTGCCTGAACGCCGTAGGCGGGATTCACCGATCCGCGCAGCAGGTCACGAGCCATGCCCTCGCGGTCGATCGCGAGATTGAGCGCTTGCCGAACTTCCTTGTGCGCCATGATCGGATCGTGCATGTTGAATGAGAGGTACCAGACATGTGGGGGGCGTCCCTCGGAGAGCTGGTAGCCCTGTGAGACCAGGTTGGCGATGCTGTCCGGATTGGGCACCGCGATCATGTCGACGTCGCCACTACGAAGCGCAGCAGTTCGTGCCGACGCATCCGGCAACGGTCGGAAAACGACTCCCTTGATCGAGGGCACCTGACCCCAGTAGTCCTGATTGCGCGCGAGTTCGATGCGTTCGCCACGTACTCGCTTGACGAACTTGAACGGTCCGGTTCCCACCGGATGGTCGGCGATGTCCTCGCCGTAGGTCCGCAACGCAGCCGGACTGATGATCGCGGTCGAACCGTTGCCGCCCTGGGCCAACATCCGCAGGAACTCGGAGAAGGGCTGCTTGAGTCGGATGACGAGTGTGTACTTGTCCACCGCCCGCACATCGCTGGTGAACTTCCAGACGAAGTTGGTCTGACCGGCCGCCTTGGCCGAGTACTGCGGTGCGCTCTTGTCCCACATGCGGCGGATGTTGTACTCGACCGCCGCAGCGTCGAGCGGGGTGCCGTCGTGGAAACGGACGCCGTGGCGGATGTGGAAGGTGTACTGCAATCCGTCGGGCGAAACGTCCCAGGATTGTGCGAGTCCGGGGCGAAGCGGCGGTACCGTCGCCTCGGCTGACGGAATGCTGAGGTTCTCGTCCACGAGCGGCTCGAAGATCTGCCGGTTGATGCGCCACGTCACCCAACCGCCGGCAACCTGCGGGTCGAGGACGTCGGCCTCGGATTCGATGGCGATGACAAGAGTGTTGCCGGTGTGCACCTCTTCGCGGCTGCAGCCGGTGAGCACGATCAAAGCGGCGGCAAGCGCGATGCAGAGCGCGGCGAGTGGCTTTCGGACGCGTCGACTGACCCGCTGCGTCGAAACCTCTTGATGCGGTGGGAAACCCGGGACACGGGTCATAGCTGTTGTTTCTCCGCTGGTGCGATGGGAAGGGGTGATGAAGCGTCGGTGTGGGGTGTTGTGCGCTGTTGTCGCACAGGGGAATCACGGTTCCTCAACTCTAGGAAGCGTGAAAGGGTCTGCGGAATACGTAAACTGACGTATTCCGTGTTACGGAATGTTACGAAGGGCTCGCAGCCACGGGCAGCTACTCAGGCGAGGGAGCCGGGCCGGCGATCTCGGTGGCACGCACCGCCGCAGCGACACGATTGTTGACACCCAGCTTGCGCAGTATCCGCTCGACGTGGGTGCTCACAGTGCGGGAGGACAGGAAGAGTGTGTCGCTGATCTCGGAGTTGGACAAGCCTTTTCGCAGGAGGTTGAGGATCTCGTTCTCGCGGGCGGTCAGCCCGAATGCACTGCGCTGATGGTGGCGCGCCGCGAAGTCGGTGAACGTCGGGCGCAATGTCTCCAGGAGTTCCTTGGCTGTCCCGGCAAACCGATCGCCGGCAATATTGCCCTGACACATCCCGACCGTGCGTCCCTGGCGGTCATGCAGGACCATCAGGAAACCGTTGTTGAAGCCGACTGGTCGAAGGATCCGCGCACCACTGTAGGAGGCGGGAAACTCGGGGACGTCTTCCCAGGTCTTGACCGCCTGGTAGTCGCGGAACTGCTGCCGGAACTCGGGCAGTTGTTCGATCTCGCCGGTGAGATGCTCGGCGACCTGCTCGGGGTAGCCACTGTTCTGGACGATCGTGTAGTCGCCCTCGGCTGAGTTCTTGTACGCGACCAGGACCGAATCGCAGTGAGCCTCGAGTCGCAGGTATTCGACTGCTCCACGAATCCGGATACGAGCATCCGGCGAGACCATGTCGGCCGCGATCGTCAAAAGGCCAGTCGTCATCCGTCGTGTCCTCCTGTGCAGCTGTGCCCGCTGCTGAAGGCACAGGAGTCTGCATGTTGTCATCGAGTGAACATCGAAGTCGCGCCGCGTTGGTTGCGTCGAGGTAACACGCTCACGTGAGCATCCACACACCTGATGGGTAATCTTCGGTCATGGCATCCGATCTGCTGGTGACCGACTACCTCCGCCTGGGGCTGGCCTTCGACCGCCTGGAGGAAGGATTCGTGGACGCCTACACCGGTGACCCGACCCTACGGGCGCAGATCGCAGCCGCCCCGGCACCCGAACCCGCACAGTTGGCGCGGCGCGCCCGCGAACTGGCCGCGGAACTACCTGCTGATCTCGATGCCGACCGCGCAGCCTTCGTGGGTGCTCATCTGCGCGCCCTGGAGTGTTCGGCTCGCAAGTTCGCGGGCGAGGAGATCGGATTCGTCGACGAAGTGAGCGCGTACTTCGATGTCGACATCGCGATGGGAGACGAGCAGACCTATCGGCAGGCCCACGCCGATCTGGCGGTGGCGCTCGGCGTCGACGACGCGACCGACGATCGTCTGAGGCTACAGCTTCGGGCGACCGGCGCAACCTGGCAGCATGTCGCCGATCAACTCGGCTACCGATCTCGGCAGGCTGCTCAGCTCGCCGTCCGCCGGTACCTCGACGCCCACCAGCCGGACCCTGACGCTGAGCGTGGCGTCACGTCCGAGACGTTGCGACTGCTGACCTCGACCCTGTTCAACCAGCTCGCTACCGCGAGAGCGGCTGGTGACTCTGACGCGGTGGTCCGTATCTCGAAGGAGATTCGTTCGATCGGTGCCGAGTCGAGCAAGCTGAACGGCCTCTACCGGCCCGGCTGATTCGAGCGGGCACCCGCAGCAGCGACTTCTTCGTCGTCCTTTCCGGCAAGGTCGCGATCATCGACGAGGGCGCCGAGGACGGTGAGCGTCGGATATTGCGCCTGCACGGTCCGGGCCGATTCCTGGGCGAGCTCGGACTGCTGGATGGCCAGGTGGCGTTCTTCACCGCCGAGGCGATCGAGGACGGCGAGGTGCTCGTCGTCCCAGCCGAGCGGGTGCGCGAGCTCGTCGCCCACGACCTCGTGCTCAGCGATCTGATCCTGCGGGCTTACCTGGTGCGCCGGCACCTACTGATCGGGCTCGGTTCGGGGTTCCGAATCATCGGCTCCTGCTATTCCCCGGACACGTTGCGGCTTCGCGAGTTCGCGATGCGCAACCGGCTGCCCCACAAATGGATCGATCTGGAGCAAGACGAACGGGCGGAGCAACTGCTGCAAAGCCTGGGTGTCGCCCCAGAGGACACTCCCGTCGTGATCTGGCACGGCGAGAAGGTGCTGCGCAATCCGACGAACGCCGAACTCGCCCGCATCGTCGGGCTTCCGGTCCCGGACGCAGCGCACGACGTGTGCGACCTCGTCGTCGTAGGTGCCGGACCGGCGGGTCTGGCCGCGTCCGTGTACGGCTCATCCGACGGGTTGAACACGGTGACACTGGAGTCGATCGCTGCAGGTGGGCAGGCTAGCACCTCCTCCCGGATCGAGAACTACCTGGGCTTTCCGGCGGGGATCTCCGGTGCCGAATTGGCGGAGCGGGCCGTGATTCAGGCCGGGAAGTTCGGTACCCGCCTTCTCGTGTCGGCGGAGGTGACCGGTTTGGGATCCGAGGGCGGGAACCATGTGCTCCAACTGGCGGACGGCGGCGAGATCCGCGCCCGGGCGGTCGTGCTCGCCACCGGGGCGCGATATCGCAAGTTGACGGTTCCGGGAATCGAGGCACTGGAGGGGAGAAGCGTGTATTACGCCGCAACCCATCAGGAAGCGCGGCTGTGCGGCACCGACCCTGTAGCCATCGTCGGCGGCGGAAACTCCGCCGGACAGGCCACCGTCTTCCTCGCAGACCAAGTTTCCCACGTTCACCTCCTCATCCGCGGCCACGACCTCGGAAAAAGTATGTCCCGGTATCTCGTCGACCAGATCGAACGCCATCCGCGCGTGACCGTGCACCGAAATGCCGAGATTCGTGAGGTCCACGGCGACAAGCACCTCGAAGAGATTGCAATCGAGGACAATCGCACGGGCGACAAGGCCAGGATCCGGGTGCACGCTCTGTTCGTCTTCATCGGGGCGATGCCGCATACCGGGTGGCTGACCGACGCGATCGCGCTCGACGATCACGGCTTCGTCCTCACGGGCGTGGACGCCGTCCCCGTCCGTGAGGACGGCAACCAGAGAATCGACGCCCCGCCGTCGAGAACACTCGAAACGAGCCGGGCCGGTCTGTTCGCAGCGGGTGACGTCCGCAGCGGCTCGGTAAAACGGGTCGCATCTGCTGTCGGTGAAGGAGCGATGGCGGTACGACAAATCCATGAATACTTCGAGAGGAGCTGACGACATGCCAGTGATGGGCACTGCAAAATTCCAGCGGTTCTTCCGGGTAGCGGCTGGACTGCACGTCGACCGGAACGATCTCAAACGCTATACAGATTTCATCGACGACAAGATCTACGACGTGATCCTCATCGGCAAGGCCTCGGCAAAGGCAAACCTGCGGGACGTGATCGAACCGTGGGACCTGCCGATCACCAAGGGGCTGCAGGAGAGCATCGACCGATTCGAGAAGCTGGACGAGGAGATCGAACTACAACCTCTGCTCGACCAACTGGCGGCCCAACCGCCCTTGGACGTAGCCCTCTCCGAGAGAACCGAGCAGAGATTGCCGCTGATTGCCGGCGGCTTGAGCGTGGCGCTGGCGCGCACTTTCGTCACTGTCCAGCCGGACCGCAAAAACCCCGGGAGCGCCGAGTGGAACGTCACCCTCGACATCTTCCATCAACTCCTCTGAACCCAGCCAGCGACCGGGCACTGATGGCGGACAAACGTGCCATCCTTGGCTTCGCCGAAAGGCACTGTCGTCATGCATTCAGCCTAGCCGCTAGACTGGCCAGAAACTAGCCATATGTTTAGCCGATAATATTGATTACGTAAAGTAGGGGTTTACGTCTACAGGTAACGCATATCTTGACACTTGTCTCCAGTGACAGCAACATGAGACTTGTGACATCACATGTGGGAGCTTCCCTCGCCGGCCTCGTCGACGAGTACAAACAACGACGCGGGCTGACCGACGTGGCTACTGCTGAACGTCTCGGCATGAGCCGGATGAATCTGAATCTATGGCGGCGCGAAGGGTTGCGAGCACTGCCGACACGTGAACGTCTGGAATCCGTCGCTGCCGCGATCGACGTCCCGTACACGCTCGTCCTTGAAACGGCTCTGGCCGAATGCGGCTACCTCGACGATCCCCCACCGGGGGACACAATCTCACTCGACGGCATCGTGGCTGTTTCACGGATCGTCAGTGCACTGCTAGACCGTCCCCTAAGCCCGTCTGAGTCCTCCCGACTCAAAGCGGCGTGGCAAACCCCCCGCCCACGTACCCTCGACTCGATCGCCAACTATCTAGCCTCCCAGCGTGAGGACCCTACTAGTCGCGTGATCTAGCGGCCTCCGCCGCCACACGCTCGGCTTTTCGGCACGAAGGAGTGTCGGGGTACGTTGCCGCCAACCAGACCACTAAGCGCGTGATCCTGCGAATCAGGCACGGTGCCCGATAATCAGCCCGTGAACACCACCATCGCAGCGGCGGACGCTACCCCGACAGGTGTGTTCGGACTGTCGTCCGTCGACGCCACCCTGGTCGCGGCTACAGCCGCCTTCTTGGGTACCACCCGGCCCCACCCGCGTCGCGGTTAAAACAGACTGGCAACCATGCAGAAAACGAAGAACGCGACGATGCCGCTGGTGCCGTAGGCGGTGATCCGGTCGTCGCGGTCCAGGCCGTCGCGGTAGAGCTGGACCGCCGCCGACGTGAATAGCGCCGCGAACATGATGGTGGCGAGCGTAGACATGCCAGGGATTACAGCAGGCTCGTTTTCAGCGCCCCAATAGGTCCGATCGAGCGCCCTGTCCGGTTCGGTTGATCGCTGCCACCGTTGCTGGCAGCCAGCCGTACCGCTTGCCACTTCCTGTTCCCACGACCGCATCCGGTGCTGGTAACCGACCTTCATGAAAGTACCGACGCACAGTGCCGGAATGCACACCCCATGCACGGGCGATGTCGGCCAAGTCGAGGTACTCCTGCACGATCCAAGACTTTACAACAGACCGTTGCGGGACTACAACGGACCGTTGTATAGTTCCGACTATGGATGCGCCGCTGACCCTTCTTGAGCAGATGGCAGAGCGCGACCGTCACAGGACGATGGCGATTCGGGCTGCGATCGGTGATGCCGTTGATCGGGTCGTGGCAAACCTCGATCTAGGGACCGCCACCGCGGCAAAGCGCGGCCGGAACCCTCAGTTCCCATATGTTCCGATCATCAAGTACTCGGCGGGCGGTAAACAACGAACACGCCAGCTACGCGGCCTGGCCTACGAGGATCGTACGGAGGCCGTAGCACGTGCTCAGGCTTCTATCGACGCAACCCGACGAAAGCTCGCGGAAGATCTGTGTCGTCCGCGTGAACGGGCGCTGCGTGAACAGTTCGGTCTACCGCGCGAGCCTCTTGCGCCACTCCTCTATGGACGTGACGAGCCGCAATCAGCGCTGGACACCACACCGCCAACCGCCACAACGGCAGAACGGACAGGTCAACAGTGAGCACATTGGATGAGCCGGTCAACCAGCTCTACGACGTCATACTGTCAGTCCAGAGAAGGACCGTCGACATCGAACGTGAGTACCGCGCCCTCGCAAACCGCGACGACCTCGCGGTCGACACCCTCGGCGCGGAGACGACACCCGCTGAATGCATCGCCCAGGTCACTGAAGCGCTCACCGCCATGCGGCGCTACCTCGACGCCGCCGAAGACGCCCGCACTGTCGCCAAGAACGCAGCCGCCCGCTTGTTCCTCGACAGACAGCAGTAGCCCAAAAACAAGAGGGGTGTGCCGGTGTTGCTGCACCGACACACCCAACGATCAGAGATAGGAGCTCCGATCAATGTCTCATTCTGCCACTCATCGCGCGCGCACCTTGTCCGACGAGACTGCCGGATACCTGTACGCCGATCACACCATCCGATCGGTCAACCCAGCAGGACGGACCGCAACCGCCGCCTGGGTCCTCGCCCGATACGCCCGCAACCCGAGCACCCCCTACGGGCGCGGATTCCGGCTGCGCCTGGTCGAATTCACCACCCCACCACGGAGCCAGTGATGTGGCGTGTGGAAGCCCTCGGCTGCGCTCTAGCAGGCACCCTGACCGGCATTGCGATCGCCGCTGGCCTCCTGATCCGCCAGAATCAGCACGGCGCACTCGGCCAACCCCGACCCCAGGCCACCGACTGGCAGCACGACCCCACCCACTCAACAAGCACCGTGAGGTGACATGCCATGACACACCACACCATCGCCGACGACAACGACGGCGACAACCTCTCCCCCGGCGAGACCGCGTGGAACATCGCCCGAGCGCGCGGTGACATCGCCGCGACCCTCGGCAAAGCAGTCGTTCACCTCGAGGACGCCACCGCCCGCGTCGAACGCATCCGCGGCCTGGGAGACATCGAATACACCACCGGCCTCGACGGGCTCGACGCCCAGCACTGGATCGCTGACGCTCGCCGCGCCGCCCAAGCTGCTCTCACGATCACTCAAACCATCGCTGGTGTCGAAATCGCCGACCACCTGTCACACCACCCTGGGACAATCACGCCATGACCGGTCCCCCATCGTCACAGGGCAAGGCTGGCTACTCGTCGCGGTTCGCGCGATCGAGACCGAAGTCCACTGAACGTAAGGAGAACTCACCGTGAATGAGATCGAGGCAGACGAGCGCTTAATCGAGTCCGTCGAAGGGCTCCACGAGCTCGCCATGAACGACGAACTGCTCGCGTGGGGGCCACGCCAGGTTCAGCCGCGCCATAGTCCATGTCGATTCGACACAACCCCCCTCGATGAGCAGTACCGCGAGGGCATTCCCACAGGTGAGCTCATTCTCCGCGCATCGTGTTCTCGCAACGGGTGGGTACTCAACTTGAACGTAACGCCTGACATCTTCCCCGTCAGAGTTCGGACTCAGTCGAACCTTCGAGCCATCCGATAACCGTACCCACAAGGAGGGATTTAGAAATGACCAGTGGCGAGAATCCTCCACCGAGTTCTCCCGAGGAGGGCGGCTTACCGGAATCGCCTGCTGAGTTCGCTTCGTTAGAGAACTCTGACGCAGGCCGATATGACGCACTGGTGGAGCAGGTGGCGGTGGTGCAAGCGGCCTGGGCCTTCCTAGTTCCCGCCGTAGTGAACGGTGATCTTCAATCAGTTTGGCACCTCGTCGACCTCCCACTGCGCGCCCAGCTCGCATGGCAGTGGGTCGAAGACAACGCAGAACAGCTACGCGAACACGGACACGACCTGCGTGCGAGCGCAATAGGCATCGTCGATCTCCCGGCCGGAAAACGCCCGCTGTGGGAGCACTTCGAGCGAGTTCATGTTCGGGGCTTGAGGGAAGCGTTTCCGGACCCAGAACATTGGGGAATCGGAGCCACGCGCCGACCGTTGGCAGACGAACTCATGTTGATCCACGTCGTCGACAAGGCCAAGTTGGCAGATGGTGAAACCTGGCAGGTCGGCGAGGAGCAGTACGTCTACCCCATTGTCCTTCGCAAACTCGATGCTCAGTGGGTTATCGCAAGCCTCGGCAATTCGCCTCTCACATCGCAGGGACTGACGGTCCAGTAACCGTACGAGAGACGAAACCCTATGAACGACAACACGGAAACCGTCATCACGTTCACCCACGACGATGGACGCACGATCGAGATTGACCACCTCGGGATCGCGTATCCCGAGAACCGCGGTGAGTTCGGATCGCGAAGTCGCCTCGCTCATCGTTACCGGCATCATCCAATACACGAAACGTACGACCGCCGAGCCACAAGGAGAACAGGACATGGCGTCTAACCCAGCCGCAGTCACGCTCGCCGACGCTATCCGCCGCGAGCGCAAACTCCGCGACACCGACCACTGGCGTGACCGGATACAACCCAATCTTCTCGTCGAGCAGCTCCAGCACCTCGAAGCCCGCGCGCTAACGGCACCCAAATCCGAGCTTCCCGCCATCGTCGCGGAGTTCGCCGAGCTGAGCACCAAAACCAAACGCAAATTCGATCCAGAGCTGCGCCCCTGGTGGAGAGTCTGGCGCTGATCAGCACCCCAGACATCCGGAAAAGGTAAGGAGAGCAAAGGTGAAGGCGTTCGATGCGATCGAGGAAGCGCGAGACGCGGCGGCGACCGCAGGTGAGGCAGGACCAGTGCTCTCGTGGGGCGCCGCCGACTATTACCGAGAGCTTTCTGAGTCCGCCCGCGCGGAATGGGAGCGAAAGTACATCGAGGAGCTGGTCCGGCTGTCGCAGCCAGCCAGACTCGTCACGCCCTATGTCCGGCGTCCGCAATAGGTACGAACTATTAGCGCAGGGGGAATACGGACTATGCCTAACAACTCGGAACGGCAGAGGGCGCAAGGTAGGGACTGGCTTTTCGCGGCCGTTGTAGTGGTCGTCTTTACCGTAACCGGCTCGGTCATCCTGCGATCGATCGATCCACAGTGGTTCGCGGCGATCGTCGCGATCGGAGCGCTCCTAGCCGAGGGGCTGATCGCGGCCGCGATCCTCAGGCGCTCGCAACGGGTGGGTCCTGAACTTGCCCGTTACGCCCGAAATCTTCCCGGTCGTGGTTCGCCGCGAATCCTCGAAAACGTAAGCGAGAGTAGTACCCCAGCGTCCGCGAGACGTACGAGAGAAGAGATTCAGTGATTTTTGAAAGCTGCCAATCGACCGGATACAGACAGGCTGTCGCGTTCTTTCATACGAAAGTTCCACGATGGGAAGGCGCACGGGTCGCAGCCTCGCTCACCGAAGACCGCGAAGTCCTCGCTCAGGCACTCGAAGACCTTCAGGAAAATAGTGGGCACACATTCTCAAACTTCACCGTCGATTCCCTGGCTCACCTGGTTCGATCCTCAGTGAGCGAACACCCAACCCGCTCACTTATCGATGCAACAATCTCGGCCCATCCGGGGTCGGTGAGACTCACCATTTTCCCCGTAGACCACGACGAGCACGACGATCCCTGTGTCTACGAGCTGAGCGTTAGACCGTTGGTCCACGAAACCTACGAGCTCTGAAAACGAGACGAAGTGTCAGGCTAGCGCCATAACCCACAAGGAGAAGCACACCATGAATGACGCTTTCACCAATCAGGAGGTGAAAGGTGTTGACGGCGATCACGTCGAGAGCGAGATTGGTCCGCGAGCCTTGGGTGGCCGGTACCGTTCGGCATACAGCGGGCATGAGTATGACGTCCTCGCGGTGGCCCGCGACGACAGTTTGTCGTGTGGTTGGAGTATCACCGTGAAGTTTGATGACCGACCGTGGCCCATCACGCATGCAACGCCATGGCAGGCTGGCGACGAGGTGGTACGAGAAGCGCCTACCCACGGTGCCGTCGTCACCGATGTCGACACGCAGCACGCCCCCTAGTCTGGATCTCGCGGAGAGAGGCTAGTTCGGGAGCCGGAAACCAATCTGGGCCGCGCCTGCGGGGGCCTCAGTTCCTGGAGCATTCTCCCCATAGCCCGTAGTGGTGCTGAGCGGCTTGGTTCTGGGCCATGCGGAACTGCGTGCGGTATGTGTAGGGCTGGTCGCGGTAGTCGTACTCTCGGGCATAGCCGTCACGCACGAGCCGCTGGTTGAGCATCTGCTGCTACGGGGAGGGTCTGACAAGACGCCTGAACTAGATGCTGGGGCGCGGCTATCTCGCGGTGGGAACGCCGCCGAGGACGAGGTTCTCCAGTTCGGTGAGAGCCTGAAGGTGGAGGGCGACTTCGCTCACCCAGCCTGCGCGTGTGTGCGGCTGACGTTGATCTGAGTCGTCGGAGAGACCGACAATTTCGCCAGCGCGTTGCTCCCAGTCGACGTGCTCTTGTGTGATCCATACCAGTAGCCTGTCGCGGCCATCGGCGCAGGTGTCAGCGCCGATGATGAACGAACGCATGCGCTCCCCCATCGCCGCGGCCTGGCCACGGCGATGGGCGGCACTGTTGTCGTCGACGCGGATAACGCTGTCTTGGTAGGCGGTGATTTGCCGTGTTGCGAGGTCTCGGATTGCGTAGGCGAACCAGTCGTCGATCGAACGGCGCCCAGCTTGCGCTTTCAGCTGCTTGTTTTCGTGATCGAGATGTTCACTGATGGCCGTGAGTCGGTTGAGTGAGCTAGTGAGCCGCTGAATGGTGACCAGATACGAATCGGCACCAGGCGGCGAGGGTTCCCGGCCGCTGCGCCACTCGTTCAAGGTGACCACCACATTTTCACTCGGATCGATCGGTTGTGTGCATGTTATGTCGTTGGTGCGACACAGACCCAGCCAATCGTCGGAGTCTACGGCGGCGACATCGCGAGGTCGGCGTCGGAACGTACCAGTCCTTCGCGCTCGCGGATCTCACGTGCACACCTTAGCCAGCGATCGATGGTTTGCCGGACAGCTACCCACGGGTGGAGTTCGGCGATCTCGCGAGAGTTGTATCCCGCGTCCCACAGCGCGATCACGCGCGCGACTTCGTGCTCGGTCTTTGTAACTCGAGCAGCGCTCCGAACAGCGCGTGCCAACGCCATGTGCTCGTCGGACACCTCGACCTCGCTCGTGGGTACGCGCTGGCTCATGGCATGCGCGTCGGGGTCCACATCGGTGGTCACGTCCGTGCCGTCTAGCGGCGTGTGCTCATCCGATGTGCGTCCCCGCTCAACGTCGTTGAGCTCCTCCGCGCGTGATAAGCCATTGCTAGACAACGCTTCTCCCTTATCGTGCGCGTGCGTCGCCGGGGATTGCCGAGACAGGTGCACGATCAGCCCATGGGTGCTTGCCAGCAGCGCTAGCGGGGGGATGATCGCGATGCCTGCTGACACCAACTCCGGTAACTCGCCGACGTTGACGACGAGCGCGTGGTAGGCGTTGAGCACCACGCTCACCGTCGACGAGATTGTCAGGATCGTCCAGTGATAGCGACGGTCCGCACGCGCATGAGCAGCGGCCACGACAAGCGACAAGCTCGACTGGAGAATGAAGACGTCGACGACGACCGGGAGTAGAAGCGGCAGCCAGCCGGGAAAGACCCCGGTCATCCGGCCAAGATCGAAGAGAGCGTGGAAGCTCAGGATGGCTGCTGCGAGCGCAATAAGTGCGTTAAGCCCTGCGGCTCGCAGCACAGCGCCTGAGAATCGAGAGTGCGTAGCATGGGGCATCGGTCACAGGTCCAATCTGTGGTCGAAGGTCCTGGTGGCGGGGCAAACGCCGCCAGGACCGCTCTTATCTTGGAAGTTGCCTGACGTTCTGATGTTCTTACGCTAGAACGCACTTGTTCTAGAGAACGTGGCGGCCTGGTCGTGCATCGGCGGGTGCGGCAGCGCGGATGGCGTCCACAATCTCTTGAGGTGTCATCGAGTTCTCGAGATGCCGCACTGCGAAACGGATGATGGCGGCGGCTGAGGTCACCTTGGGGGTGCCGCGACGTCCTGCGGCCGTCACCGATTGGAGAAAGTCGTCCTCAGCTTCGTTGAGGTACACCGTGTTCCGCAGGAGTGGGCGAGGGTCGCTGGATGATGCAGACTGCGCCACGGCGGGCTGCGCAGGCGCCGAAGGCGGGCTTGCCTCGGCCGCGGGGGGCTTGTGACGCTCTCTCGGCGTCTGGTCGGTCGCTCCCCTATCGGCCGGCGGCGGCGAGGTCACCTCATCGACGTCGACTGGTGCGACGCGGGCTTTGTTGCGCGGCGGAGGCATAGCGGGTGGTGTCCGCTTGGACTTCCCTCGCGCGTTCTTCATGACGTCGAGCCCGTTGCTCATTTCGTGTACTCCTTCACAAACTTGGCGTTGGCGTCGATGGCCTCCGCGAACGGAATGAGTGCCTTGGCAGGTGGATCTTCGGACGAGATGGCGATGCGCTTGGTTCGCTGGCCGACCGCGGTAGCGCTTGGGATCGGGAGACCCACCTGGATCGGTGTGCCTGCGACGATGCGTTCGAGGGTGGCCAACCCGTTAGCTGGCGGCGTCGGCGGCACCTTGTTGGGGATGACCACTACCGGGTAGTCACTCATGTCGTCGGCGAGTTGGCTCAGCCCCTCCAGGTCGAGCAGGTTCAGAGTCGTCGGAGCCACCACGACGTCAGCGACGGACAACGCGCCATGGGTGTGTTCAGCTGCGCCGGGATGGGTATCGACGACAACCCATTCGGTGTCCCACTCATCCGCCCACTTCATCAGTGCATCAGCCATGACCTCACCCGACGGGGCCTCCGTCGCCAACAGAGGATGGCCGGGAACCAGCCGAGGTTTCCTGAACCCTTTGAGCGGTCTTGGCGTCCTGCCGTTCTCCACCGCGTCGAGTATGGGAATCCGCAACTTGTCCTGCGGGCGATAACCCCACTTCGCCGTCACTCCCCCGCGATCATGCTCAAGGTCGACGAGCACCGCATCCAGTCGGTACGCGAGCTCATACGACAAGGTGCTCTTCCCCACTCCGCCCTTACGTGAGTGGCTGACCAAGATCTTCGCCATCAGAATTCCATCCTTTCAAACGCTTGAACGCTATACAGCAATAATGTTCCGATGTTCAGAATTTCTAAAGTAGGACAACACGAACACAATAACGTTGTTACGTGCTGGGGTCAGAACGTTTAAACATTCATGCGCTCGTAGGTCGAAACGTTCGTCTGTTCATAGGTCAGAACTTGAAAACGTTTTGAAGTTCTACAGTTTTGACGCTCTGACATTCGAGCGTTTAAACCGTACAGCCATTCTACTCTTCATCGCTAGAGATGAAGAGTAGCACAACGTACGAACGCACAACAGTAAAAACACACGAGCGCTCTTTCGGAGTAACGTTCTTACGCTAGAACGCTCCCGTGTCAAAACAGAACAATGTTTGAACCGCAGTAGTCCATCGAGCATCACGGAGGCACGTTGTCTTCGCGGGGGATAGTCGCGGAACGCCCTGCTACTCGACTTGCGGTCAAGTTCCGCCGCAATCTCACTGTATGGGCAGGTCGCACGGGTGCCCCTGGTCTCCGTGATCCACGCGCTCCGCGTCGCAGTCGTTGCCTGATAGACATGCTCTGGCGCACAGTCGGCGCATGCCATGCTTCTCGTTCGCCCGTAATGGTCCAAGCAAGCTGGGTGCTGTGCGCGGTAGCGCCGCACAAATCTGACGCCCCAGCAAGGCTCTGAGGACCACGCAACCATCGGGTCCCGCGCCCTTGCCCCATACGCACTGCCAGACCACTCTGCTCAAGCAGCGCCAGCGCGCGGCGCACTCCGTGGCTCAGGGTGCCGGGGGGCAGCCCGGATTTAGCACTGAGCTCGGAGGTCGTCGTGCCGGGGCCATGGGCGGGTAGGTGGGTCCAGATGGACCAGGTGGGGTGGCCGAGGGTGCCCCAGATCCGGTGGAGGATCGGGTGGGCCAGCTTCCGCCCCCTCTGTGTGAGGTCATGGTGCACATCCGTGCGGTAAATCGGATGTGGGGTACTGAGGCTGTAGCAGGTGGCTGCGTGGGGAGCGGTGGCTCGGTCGTGCGGTTTGCTGATTGCAAGGAGTCCGCGGTCGACGAGTGCCTTGATGCGTCTGCCTGCGGTGGCGTGGCTGACGTTGAGCCAGAGCGCCACGTCGCGCCAGGCAATCGGCCGGTGGTCAGTGCCGTAGCCGTCGTCGAAACGGTGCGCGATGACTGCGTAGGCCGCAGCCACAAGTGTGGAGTCATCCCAGGACGAGATTTCGGTGAGGACTGTACGGATCAGGTCGTCACCCGCAGGGTCATGGGGCCGGTAGGCAGTAGCGGCGGCTTTGATCGATTCCCAATGCGCGCGCCCACCGTCGTCGCGGGCGGCGAATTTCACGAACGCGGGGCAGGTGCGATACCAGGCTGATGCGCGACGCCAGCTACGTAGCCCGTACTGCCACAGCACCCACGCAGCGGCGGTGGCCGCGTGAGATCGGTAGCCCTCGCTAGGGGAGTGGTGCAGGATGGCCCACTGCTGGGCGGTGAACGGCCGCCGCGGCCGCCACGCCCGAGGCTGGTCAACAGCTCCCGCCGCATCGTGGACGTCATCGCCGGCAGCGTCATCCGCGATGCGGGGGAGTTCGTCGAGGGTAGCGGTGGAAACTCGTGGCTGTGGAGACTTGACTGCCCCCCGCTTCTTCCGGCTCTCAACTTTGACGACGGCAGGCGCTGTGGTGAGCAGCGTGGGTAGTTCTCGGATCGCGCGGTCGGCACGCATGGTGGCCGCTGTGGCCGTTATACGGGCACCGGCCTCGTCGATGGGATAGCACCAGCCGCCACCTGGCTTCAGTGGTGCCGAGCCAGGTAGGCGGAGGAATTGGTGGGGGGTGCGCAGGTCGAGCTCGGTGGGCGAAAGACCTTCCCACGTACGGATGATGTGGATGCGCTCGATCAAATAGTCACGTGACGCTTTGCTGGGGCAGGCGAAAGCCACGTGTACCGAGTCCGGTGATCCGGATGCTGCAAGGTAGGCGACCTGGGCTGCCGCGTCGTCGCCAGTGCTCAGGATCGGGAAAAGCACGCGATCGGCGCAGTGATCGAGGTCGACGACCACGAGGTCGGGTCGCACAGGAGCGACGATCGCCCACACCGCTTGTCCCGCGCCTGCATGTTCGGCTTGGGTGATGAGGTCGGCCGGATCACCCGAGGCCTCACGAACTGGCGCACCATCAGGTACCGCGCGCAGCGCGTAACCCTCAGTGGCTGGTGCCAGAAGGAGTCGATACAAATCAACCCAGCGGCTACCAACCAGTGAGGTATCTGTGTCAGATTCGTGATCCGACACGCAATCAGAAGTAGCGTCGCCCAACAGGTACGCGCTACCCTGAGACCAGTCCGTCACGACTGTCCCTTCGGGGATCAGGGAGTGAACTTTCCCGAGTTCGCCCCTACAACTTCACGAGCGCCCCCGGTTCCCGCCGGGGGCGTTCGTCGTCTAATCAGCCAATCAGTCGAAGCTGGCTGTTGTCCTCCTCCTCTTGCCGGTCGGGGCCGAGCGCCAAGTCGTCCCGTCCTACCTGCGTATACGCCAAATCAGCGAGCCAGCGCGAGACGCTGCTGTACCCGTGTCTCCTGGCGCTGTCGTCGAGGTTTACCTCGACGCTTGTTCGCACCGTGTACTGACGTCGTGGACCGAGGTAGTGCTGAGGCATAGGTCGTCCCCACTTTCGAATTGAAACCGTGACGCCAATCAGGTCAGCTCGTAGTCTGCCGGGAACGTGAAGCAGATTCCGTTTGACACGCCGCAAGTGTTCGCCGGGATTTGTAAGTGTTCGCCGGGGTTCAGCAGTGCGAGGGCGATCTGCAAAGCTGGATGTCATGTCGAAGCCGCTAAGCCAGCTACCGCACCCACCGGGCAGGCTCCCCTTGGTGGGGGACATACGGTCTGTTGACCGTCGTACGCCGACTCAGCACGAGACGAGGCTCGCGAAAGACCTCGGCCCTATCTACCAGCGGCTACTACTTCGGGATCGCCTCGTCGTTGTGGCGGGTGCAGAATTGGCCCAGCAATGCACAGATGAAAAGTTGTGGGGGCGAGTCCTTATTGGTCCAACAGCAAAACTGCGGGACATTGCTGGGGCGGGACTATTCACCGCGAGGTCTAGCGATCCGCTATGGTCCCAAGCTCGCGCAATACTGAGCCCCGGGTTCAGCCAAGAAGCTATGCGCGTCTATCACTCTGCCATGACGAGCGTGGCGATGGATCTGGTCGACCGATGGTCCCGCGAGCCAGCCGACGTCCATAGAGACATGACTGCGGCCACGTTAGAGGTGATCGGCCGAGCAGGATTCTCGCAGCCTCTTGGTGTGCTTGGAAACGATCGCAGCGCGTCGGAGCCGGTACCGGCCACGGGTGCATTTTTGGCCGCGCTCGAGCGCACCCTGGACTGGGCTAGCGAAACAAGTAATGACCTGCCCATTTTGGGATCAGCTCGGAGCTTGGCGACCAAGCGGCAGCGGGAATCGGACATCGCGCTCGCGCGGGCGTACGTCGACGGGATCGTGCAGCGCCGCCGAAAGGCCGAAGCCCAACGTCCTGGTTCGACGAGCGACCTGCTCGATCTTATGCTCACCACCCGCGATCCCAAGACCGGAGAGTCTCTCCCTGACAACAACATTCGCGATCAGGTGTTGACATTCCTCGTTGCTGGACATGAGACCACAGCTGCGCTCATGGAGGTGGCGCTCTACTATCTGGCTGCGGATCCCGCTCTAGCAGCGCAGCTACGGGAAGCGAGTCTTGGAACGAGCTATGACGAAGTATCGAAGAATCGCGCGCTCAGGGCATTTCTTAACGAATGCCTCCGCCTATGGCCTCCTGTACCCGGCTTCTTCCGTGTCTCGCGAGTAACGCAGGACCTGGGTGAGTATTCAGTTCCAGCCGGCAGGGCGGTGTTCGTGCTAGCACTGGCGGCCCAACGTGATCGCGAAGCCTGGGGAGAGGACGCAGATACGTTCCGAGCCGAGCGATTCCTCGAAGCAAGAGTGACCGCGCGCTCAGGGCGGTTCTTCGCCCCCTGGGGAGCCGGTCCGCGGTCGTGCATCGGCAGGCAATTCGCGCTGCACGAAGCGGCGGTCCTCCTGAGCACGGTCCTACAGCATTACGATCTGGAACTTGCGGATGGCGCGGGCGATCTCCGTATGAGGGAGCGTGGAACTCTGCGACCCGAAAAGTTCGACATTAGCGTCCGGCCGCGCACTCGTCAGATGGAGAAACAATGAGCGCTTGGTATGTGATCGAAAGCCTACGTCCCCCGGCGTTTTCGATCCTCTTCCGCGATGGCGAGGAACGCGACTGGACCTCTATTCGATCGTTGACCCGCAGCGAAGGGGTTGATGTCATTGAGGATCTCTGCGGGACCGTGCGCGACAATCGTGAACCACTCGACGTCCAGGTGCGCGGACGTCAAGGCCCGCGCCGAGTGATCATGAAACCTGTGCTCGGCTGGGAAGATGACGTCTATGCAATCAAGACGTGGATCGGCGATGTGGATGAGGCACCGGCACCCGAACGATCTGTCGCAGCAGTGAATTGGGATATAGAAACGCTGACAGCACGACACACTTTGGAATCCCACCTGATGAGTTCCTGTTCGCCCGAAGGGTTTGGGGGAGTGCGGGACCCAGGACAGTTCCTCAGAAAAGTGGTTCAGTTCGATTCGCTGAATGAGTTAGCCGAATTGTGTCTTAATGACGGAACTCGGGACCACTTCCAAGGGTCACTGACTGTGTTGCATGATGATAGCCATCTGATGGCCTGGCGGGGGGCCGCGCGGTCTGGCTGCGGGCCGGACGCCAGCGAGGTACGAGGAATCTTCCACGACATCACTGACACTCAGCCGCCAGTGATCGGGCCTCTAACCGCCCTTCGGCTAAGCGACCTCGAGCGGCACAGTGACGCGCCCCCGGCGGTGTTGGTTGCCTACCGGACGGACGTTGGACGCGACAAAGGCGGAGAAGTCATTCCCGCGCTGATGTACTGGATTTCTCCTCGCCCAGAGTACGTTGCCGAGTCGGCACCACAGTTTCCAAATGAGTCCGCACTCCCTGGGAACCTCGTTCATCCTGACGACTGGCATGAGTTCGCGCGAGCGCGCAAGGTTCTTGAGGCTGGCCAGGACGACCTTGAGTTACCCTTTGCGGCTCGACTTCTCAACAACCAGGGCGGATGGACGCAGGTACGCTTTTCACTCCGACGCTACCCCGGCGCCGTCGGTCAGGTGCTGCATATTGGACGGTTTAGCCCCGTGGAGCGCACCTCAGACTGAACATACCCAAGAGTACGACGATAAGTTGCGTCTAACGCTGGCGGCGGCGGCGTGCCGCCGAACGGTCAGCGAGATGTTCAACCCTTTCGCTGCGCGTGTTCTCCCAAGCGTTGACTACTTCGCCTGGCTCAACCCGGTAAAGCGCGGCCATCGCGTCGACCAGATGCTCGGGAAGGTCGCGTCGCTGGCCACGCTCAAGCTCGCCGAGGCTGGTTCTACTGACCTGTAGCTCCGCTGCCGCCGACGTCTGGGACTTTCCCGCCCACGCTCGCAAGTCAGATAGCTTCACATCGCCCACCCCAGGCGTAAGTTGAGCTATCTCGATTAGAAGTACCTGCGCAACGGTGGCGAGATTCTCTGGGCTGGGAACAGTCACGCTGTTCAGCCACGCCGACACGCTCTGGCGCGACACCCCGGCTAGTTCCGCTAACTCATCCGCGCGCACGCCCTGCCGCGCCATCACACGCTGTAGCGCCGCAGCTGAAAAGCCTTGGACACCGGCACGGGGCACAGTGTTGCCTCCCACTTCAGGTCCGTTGGTCGCCGAGTCGGCCGATCGTTGCACTTCATTGTCTCGCGCCCTCATAAGACCCTCTTCCAACTTCCGCCGAATACATGCGCCCAATAATTGCATGGCTGGCGCCAGTGCTCTATGGTGAGAGCAGAATGTCGCTCCGCTTGAGACATAGGGATGAGGTGTTACGATCTCCTCACAATCGCGCACCTCGCCAAGGTGGAAGTTCCCGTGGCTCCGGATGTCCGAGCTCGGTCGCGGCAACAAGATCGACCCCAGCTGGGGGTCAACTTTTTGCATCGTGACGGAGGAGGGTTTTGGGCGTGTTCTTAGATGTCGCAAGCAGCTCATGTGTCTTGGACCGTGTGTGCGTCCACTAGTCGCGCTGCACCAGGAGCGTGCAATGAGTCCCTAGCCCGAAAGAAACTCACGGCATCTGATCAGAATTTAGATTGGCGTCTTTCCCTGATCAGACACCGTGAGCCTCGATGTGAATGTCCAACTCGTGCGGTTGTCACCGCCCCTGGTCAGACGTCCCGAAGTCTACGCGTCTCACGTGCAGCTCGCGGGGTCTGCTCGTCGGCGTGTGCCTTCCATACAAAGGCCCGTTAATCTTCCGAGCAAAAGGCCCGAACAATGATCACAGCGTTAGCACCGCGCTCGACGAGCGATCCCCCGTCCAGCGGGGGCCGCTGCGTTCTCGCCGCGACGTGGGTGAGGCTGCGGCTACTTGCCGGCGTATCGCGGCCCGAACTCAACCAACTAGGAAGCCTCAGCGATCGGAAGGCACTTTTCGTAAAGACGAAACCTCGGGGATGGGACGGTCAGATTGCCGTCGAACAGTCCCACCCCCGGGGCCGAACCAACGGGAACCAGCGAGATGCAGATTTGCCGTCAAACGTCTCGCAGCAACCCGATGTGCGCCCAACCACCCACGAAGGGGCTGAGCCATGATCAGTCTAGGTCAGTATCGTTCGACCACGCATTATCGCCGGGTAGGCCTGGCAGCGAGCGGCGCGCTCGCCTCAGTAGTGCTTGTTGCAGCGGGCGCCACGGTTGGGCATGCGGCCCCACCGAGTCAGGGGTCAGGTTGCCCCGGTCTGATGGTCTACGCGATCCAGGGCACCGGGCAGTCGTCACCCGACGCCGATCCGGCGAAGGACGCGGGGTTCCTGTCCCAGGTACTCCACCCTGCAATGCAGGCCGCCCGCGGCGAACTGGATCGAGCATATGTGCCCTATGACGCCGGATTCGGCGGGGCAGTGGCCGGGGCGGCAGTGCCTTATGAGCAGTCTGTCACCGGCGCAGTCTCGAAGGCAGAGGCGTGGATCAAGGACAAAGCGAGTTCGTGCCCTAACACAAAGTTCGGCCTGACTGGGTATTCGCAAGGTGCTCATGCAGTGCGGATCGTCCTCAATGACATTGTCGCGGGCAAGACGGCGATCAACACCGAGAAGCTCGCTCTGGTAGCAAACTTCGGTGATCCCGGCCGCCCGCAGGGCGCGTCGCTGTTCCCCGGTAAGCCGGGACAAGAGACTCCTGATCCCGTGCCTGGTACAAGCGGCGCAAACGTGTCGAAGGTGGTTGCCTCCGCGACCACTTCGGCCCCAGGCGGCGGCATTGCACCCCAGGCTGACGTGGACAACGACGCGTACAAAGCTATTGCTGGGCGTTACATGTCGGCGTGCACACCAGGCGATCTGGCCTGCGATGCGCCCACTGACGCACCTCTAGCTCACGTTGTAGCGAACATCGCCGGACAGTCCGAGCTCAACCCTGACGATCCGGTCGGATCTCTGTCCACTGTTGCGCAGGCACTCGCTATGACCGCGGTCAAGACGGCCGTGCCGGTGATCAACGAAGATGTGCAGGCTCCCGAGAACAATCTCGAGTCATTGAGTTATTCACCGCAGCAAACTCTTTCGCAGCGGCTGGCCACTGCATCGGACCCTCGGACACCGCTTCCGAACGTGAGCGATGCACTGTCGGCGATCGTGAAGGTGGGCACGATTGGGTTCAACGCGGTTAAGACGGTGATCCAAACTGTCGCTACACCAACGACTATCGCTGCGGTAGCCACCGCGGGAGCGGCAAATCCTCTCGCGATCGTCGGCATTCTCGGCGCGAAGCTCGGTGAGGCCGCAGTGACGCTCGTGCCGCCCGCTACACAGGAGCGTTGGGTTTCGAACGCCTTTGACGCTTTCAAGGCCGAGTTTTCGGCCAACTCACAGTTGTTCGAAGTGTCGTCGCTGTTGAAGTACTGGGACGCCGCAAAGCAACACACATCGTATGGCGAAGTGGCCGCGACTCCGACTGGACAGCCACCCACGACACTGGTCGCGAACTGGATTGCTGCCGCCGCCCGAGACATTGCGGGTAAGGGTACCGACTCTGCGCAGCAAGCGGACGCCAATACCCTTCCGTGGCTCCTGGGCGGTTCCACGTCGGCCCCGACCACAACAGTGCTGCCGACTGACCCGAGCATCAGCGACGGTGGGTCGTTCCCCTGGGGGGGTGGAAGTGATTCCACAACCGGATCGTCGTCATCGACAGCGCCGACGAGTACGTCCACGCCTCCCGAAAACGGTTCTGCACCAACAACATCTGTACCTACCAGTGCGCCGCCCGGTGGGGATCTTCCATCGTTCCTTCAAGGCGGTGGGACCTCATGACGAGCCGTCCACCGGCAGGAGTTTCGCGCTGAGCGCGATGTCTCCATGTCGCGCGGTGGTGATCGAACCACCACCCATGATCTGCCCCCCGAACCCGTTTTGTACGCCAGTCACACTTCTAAGAATTGAGACCCGCGATGGCCGCATCCGACTCTGATTGGACAGACAACCCGAACGTGCAGTCGTGGTTGGCCACTCCGTCCTCACAGGAGGACATGCCGACGACGCAACAACCCACGACGACCCTGCGTCCCTATCCGTCGGCCGCTTTCGACGACGCCGACGCACACTCCGAAAACCAGTGGGAGGAGAGCGGGTTTCACGACGCAATGACCGCCGATCCCGGTCCGTCGGAGTTGTTCGACGAGTCAGCGACCTACAGCATGACGGCTGCGCCACAACACAATCCGTATGACCAACGGCCGCCGCATCCGAAACGCACCAAGACAGGCCGCATGACGCGCGTACCTCGGTGGGTTCTCCTGCTCATCGGCGCGGTAGTCGTTGTGGTTCTAGGAGTCGGAGCGGTGCTGGCTTTGACGGGTGATGACGATCAACCAACCCCTACCGACGCGTTCACGATCCCAAGCCAAGCAGCTACTCATGCCGCTGACGCTGACTGCCCGTCGAGCAGTACCGGCGATGTGACAAAGGGTCGCGACTCGGGGGGCACTGACAGCGGCCCCAACGTGATCAAGGCCTTCGAGCACGCCTACTACGTGACACGCAGTGGTGCCGATGCACGGGCGTTTGCCGCACCGACTGCCCAGATCGGCACTGCCGAGCAGATACAGACCGGCATCGATTCGATCGACGAGGGGACGCTTTACTGCACCACCATCACCGACCGCGGAGCCGGTCTTTATGCCCTGGAGCTGACGGAGATTCGTCTGCGGGGCGAAGCGCCAGTCACTTACCACCAGCTCGTTCAGACAACCAGCTCGGACGGCCGCACGTGGATTGTCTCGATCAAGAAGGACACAGGCTCGTGAGCGCTACTCGACGTTCAAGAACACAGTTACACCGCATCGTCTAACCACTCAATTATCAAGGAGCAGTTCATGTCTCATCATCACGCTCGTCAGCACGAGGTGTCTCCGCGCATCGTTCGAGCTGTTGCCGCCGCCACGGTGGCAGCAGCACTCACGGCCGCAGCAGGCACCGCGTGGGCCGAGCCGGATCAGCCCGGCGTTACCGATCCTGGCACATCGTCGCCAACTCAACCGGGGATCACCCCGGCTCCTCCGGCTCCGACAACGCCCGCACCCGCGCCCGCGCCGGTGGAACCGCAAACCCAGTCGGGGCCTAGCTTCATTCCGGCACCGACCTACGATGCGCCACCTGTGGTCGAGGGCTCTCCCCAGTACGTTGCGCCGAGCTATTCGGCGCCTTACAGCGCCGTGCCCCCGGTCGTGCATCTGCCGCAACCCACGCGGCCTGTCAATCCGGTGCTGCCGCGGCCAGGAACGGTGAAGATTGGCAACTTCCGCACAGCACAACCGGCCTGGCTGTCGGATGCTGACGCCCGAAACATCAACGGGCAGTCGGCCACTGTGGAGGCGCGTACCGCAACTTTCTATGAGTCGATTGGTTTTCCGAAGAATCAGGCTGCGCGGGCCGCAGCGTCGACGGCCACCGGTTACGTGGCCGGGGCCGGTCTGACCTTTGCGGCAACGGTCGTACCGATCACTGTGGTGACCGGTGTCGTCGGCACGGTCAGCGGGTGCGCTATCGGTGCGGGTATCGGGTCTCTGGTCCCGCCGCAGGGTCTCAACGTGCTGCCTGGTCTGGCTATCGGGTGTGGTGTTGGTGCTGCTGCCGGTGTCGCCACGGGAGTGGCGGCGTCGGCTGGACTGGCGTTGGGTGTGGGTGGTCCGATCGGGGCTGTGGCCGGCGCGGCCATCGGCGCCGGGGATGCGCAGGCGCGCGAGGGCGCTCCGCTTGGAGCACCGACCGACGAGGACCCGAAGCTGTCGCGGCCGACACCGCCGCACCCGGACGCCAACCAGTACGAGTTGCACCTGGATAACGCTGGCCTGCCCGGTAACGGCACCGTCGACTACGTCGTCAACAAGCGCGGCGACGTGTCCGGTCAGATCAACGCGGGTCCGGTGCACGCACCGATCGCGATCAGCCACGAGCAGGCCGACGCCCCGTACAAGGCCGCTGGGGCATTGGCACAGACCGCGCGCGATTCGGTGGCGAATGCCGTCGTCGACGCCACCGAGGCGGCGAAGAAGAGCATCCCTGGTCTTACCGCGGCGTTCCCGCAGTACGAGAACTCGAAGGCTCACCGCTGATGTCGGCCGCGAAGGTGGACCAACAACACGCAGAACCTATGCCGCGCGCATGGGTTGCAGGTGGCGCATCGGTGCTGCCGCCCAACCCTGCCGACATGCTCGAAACGCGTACCTCCAGGCTTGCCGAGCATCTGGTGTCGGCGGTCGGGTGTCACGGTGGGGCCGGTGTGTCCACCCTCGCGGCCCAGCTTCAGCACGTCGGAGATTCGGGCCAAGCATGGCCCGGCCGTACCGACGAACCGCCCTTCGCGGTACTCGTTGCGAGGGAATCTGCTTGCGGGCTCAGCGCTGCGTCGATCGCCGTCCGCCAGTACGCCACGGGGCACGCACCCGGTCACGTCGTGCTGCTGGGACTGGTGCTCGTCGCCGGGCGGCGCGGAAAGCCGTCCTCGCGGCTGCGACAACAACGCGAACTACTCGTGGGTTCGGGACTGTTCCCCGAGGTCTGGCACATCGGTTGGCAGGACTTCCTTGTCGACACCCCTGTCGACGAATTGCCTTCGGTAGGACCAGATCCCGACCCTCCCACGCGGAGATTCGATCCCTCGATCACGGTGGCGCCTGACATCGCTGCCTTCGGGCATGCCCTCCGCAATCACGCAGTGACCCATCTCGCTACAACCAACCAGTGAAGGAGTCTTTCCATGATTCACAGCACATTTGCCACCACACTTTCGACGGTCACCTACCACGCATTCCCCTCGATTCCCGTGCCGGGCCTCTCGGACAAACTGAACACCCTCGGCGGGTGGGCCACTTTCCTGTCGTACTTCGCCTGCGCTGTGGCAATCGTCGTCGGCGGAGGCTACATCGCCTGGGACAAGGTCACCGATCACGGTGGAGGAAAGGGCGTCAAGATCGCGATCGGCGCAATCATCGGGACGATGGTCATCGCCACGAGCGCAACCATTCTCAGCGCCGCAGGGCAGTGACAGTGAGCGGAGGCAGACATGGTTGGACAAATGATTCTGGCCTACAGCAAGCTCCCCGAGGACGTGACGGAGAACGTCACTCTCATTGGTGGCTGGTTCGTTTTCCTGGCCAATTTCATCGCGGCCGTGCATATCGTTTTTCTGGGCGCGGCGCTATGCATCGACAAGGTGCGACAGCACCCGCTCAGCGACATCACGACGGGGGAGTGGTTCACCAAAATCATGGTCGGAGTGTGGATCGTGGCGATCGCCGGGGATATCGCAGCCGTCGTCATCGCCGCCTAACACTGGCCGCTGTCGCGGTCGGCTGCATCGGTCTGATGTCGACGACCGTCACCGGTTGTTCCGACAACCAGCCGACACAGCGTGCGGCAGCTCCGTCGGTGAACTTGGCGAGCGCACCGACCAATGTTCAGTGGGCCGATTTCCACGGCATGCGCATCCCGCAGGCCAAGGAGGGACCCCACGACTTCACCGACGCGGTCGCACCTGATGGTTTCGATCGGTCGCCGGTCGGCGCAGCACTAGATGCGATCAACGCCACCGTGCGTCTGTCTGTCGCCCACGACGGTGAGTGGCCGACCGTCGTCCGCAAGCTGGTAGCTCCAGGGGCTACGCGCGACGCCTTCATCACGAGCCGCATTCAGCTGTCGACAACATCGGACGTACCCGCTGCCGAAGCTCCGACCATCCAGGGATGGAAGGTCACGTCGTTCGATCCGAGTAAGGCCACCGTCGACATCTATTCACAGATGCCCGACGGCTCCCACACGCTCAACCACACAACAGTGCTATGGACATCTGCCGGTGATTGGCAGCTCCTTCTTCCCGAGAGCACAGCCACAACATCGCCGGTCGTGGCAGTCGCTGCGACGCCCGCCGACATGGTGCGAGTGAGGACTACCTGATGTCTATACCGACCCCCACACCTACCAACCATGATCCCAATCGTGGCCGCTTCTCCGAGCTGCGCCAGTCGGGTGGTTACCGAGGAACCACCCTCATGCTGTCGTTGCTGGTGCTCGTCATGCTGATCGTCGGGGCTGTGTTCACCGCCATCAGCGCCCGTCATGACGATGCTGGTGATGACCCCACAAGCGCAGGGGGGTCGGTGAGCGCTCCGACGGCCAGCGGAGCACCACGAGAACAAGCATCACCTCCGGTGACAACGCTGCCCGACAACGCATTTGGCGTGCCCAGCACAGACAGCCGGGGGCGTCGAGTCGACACCCCAACCAATCCGCTCGGTCAGGTGCTCCCACAGAACGGTACGCGCCCGAAGAACTCCGACGACCCAACCGGCGCGGTGCCACCACCCGACGGCCTGATGTGGCAGCGGGTGTACGGCGCGACGATACCGTTCTCGACGTCGGATGGTCCCACCGCGATCAGCGCTGATGGTGTGCCGTCAGGGTTCTCGCACACACCGCAGGGTGTCGTACTGGCTGCCTGGCAGATCGGGCAGCGAGCAACGTGGGCACCGGACTCGCAAGCCACTGCGCTGTTCAAGCGAGCAGCCGTAGTGTCGCAGGCCGCACGGCCAGTGGTGGAGCAAATGGAGAGCAACCAGGCGCAGCTCAGCGCCGCCGAGCCTGACCTGCCACCTGAGATGCGTGACATTCCTATCGCTGTGCGAGTGACGAGCTATTCCGACGACTTCGCACACGTCGAGTTCGCTCAAGGCCTCACGCGCACTGACGGATTCACTGCCGCATCGTCTGCTTTGGACATGGTGTGGCAGGACGGCGATTGGAAGTGGGTCGTGCCCGATAAGGGCCAGGAACCAGGCCAACTGCTGATCGGCACCAGCGGAGACGGGTGGACGCCATGGTGATCACCAGATCCCGATCACTAGTACGACGGTGCCGACGATGGATGTGCTCTGAGGCCACCCGTCGGCACGCACTGCGCAGGCTGCACCGCCTAGTCGCGGCCGCTCTGATCGTCACGGTTGCGGGATGGTGGCTGGGTGCTGGCACTGCCTCGGCCAATCCGGTGTGCTCGGTCGCTGGCCCGCTGGCGAACTTCGTGTGCGACTCCGCAGGCAAGGCGGCCTCGGCCGCGGCCGATTCGGCCGTCGGCGGCACATTCGAGAAAATCGTGAACTCGCTGCTGTCGGGCTACCAGCAGATGCTCACGTGGGCGCTGGCGTGGTGGATCAAGCTGCCCAGCCCGAAGCTCGACAATTCGTCGTCGCTGATGCAGGACATTCACGACCACACCGTGCAGATTCAACTGATCGGTCTGACATTCTCGCTGATGTTCTTCGGACTGCGCATGATCGTTGAGCGGAAACGATCGGTCGGCGACGACGCGGAGGAAGGTTTCAAACTTCTCATTCGCGCAGCGCTGGCGACGTCGGCGATTCCGCTCATGCTCACAGTCGGTGGGCGAATCTCGGACAGCATTTCGAACTGGCTTGTCAGTGAAGCCGTCGGCGCTTCCGCCGACGGCGGAGTCATCAAGAACTTCCTGAAACTGAACCTTCTCAGCGGATCGGGTCTCGGGACGACGGCTATCGGTGTCGTCGCTCTGGTCGGGTTTCTCGGCGCATTGCTGCAACTCATTCTGCTCGTGGTGCGTGAGGCCATGCTTCTACTCGTTGTCGCCGGGCTACCGATCGCCGCATCTTTCTCTGGAACTGGACCGGGGTCGCAGAGCTATCAGCGCATGGTGACCTGGGCGGTCGCGTTCCTCCTGTTTAAACCGGTCGGCGCGCTCACCTACTACATCGCGTTTCGGGCGGGGTCCGACCAGACCAACGCCCAACAGGTCGTACTCGGAATGGTGCTCATGCTGTTGTGCGCGTTCGTCCTTCCCTCACTGATGCGATTGATCGCGCCTGCGGTCTCGAGCATGGGTAGCGGCGGGTCTGGCGCTGCGGCTGCCGGGGCCGCGCTCGGCGCCGCGGTCGCGGTAGGGCAGGTTGCTGCGGCTGGTGCCACCGGAGGGGCCAGCGCGGCAGGAGGCGCAGGCAGTGCTGGCGGCGGCGCGGGGATGTCGTCAATCGCTTCCCGTGGTGGGGGAGGGCCTAGTGGCACAAGCGCTTCGGCGTCGGGGTCACCACCGCCGCCCACTCCTCCCTCCGGAGGTGGCGGTGGGAGTCCTGGCGCGCAGCCTGCGTTGTCGGGCGGTGACGGCGGAAGCTCGGGCGGCGGCAAGAGCGGTGGCGGAGGTCCGGCCACAAGTCTCAGCGAGGGGATGGAGGCAGGCCAGTCTGCGGGTGCGGCGATGAGTGCGATGACCGGAAGCGCCGAAAGCGAAGCCGATGCAACTGAGGGTGACCGCGAGCTCACCACGCCACCACCGATGCGGTCGGGCTGGAACGAACACGCCATGAGCCACTGACTAAAAGTATGTGATCCGACCGAAATGAACTGCACCACAACCTACTTCACGCAGGGAGCACATGATGGCTGAGAAACCGGTTCGGCGGCTGCTATACCGTCCTGCTGCGGCGTTCCGCTCGAGCGGAGCGTTCGGATTCACCATGTTCTCCACCATGGTCGGCTTGGGCTTAATGCTGGTGTGGGTGGTCGCCCTGGCGTTGCCCTTGCCGCCACTAGTCAAGTACTTCGGACTCCCGTTGCTGTTGCTGATGGTGTTCGCTCCTCTGGTGGTGTCGTGGCACAACCGGTCTGCGTGGGAGCTGGCCATCGGGCAGGTGTCGGTGGCCGGTCAGCGCAAGCGGGGAGAGTCGCTGCTGCGGTCGGGGCCGTTCACAATGATCCCGACCAGCACGACCCCACCGGGACCGTTGGCAACCGCAGAAACCTTCGACTTCTTTCCTGGCGACGGGTCGCAGCCGTTCGGTCTGATCAAGCTCGGATCGCAGAACTTCTACACGCTGGTGCTGAGGGCCTGGCCGCAGGGCGGGGAGTGGAACGAACAGGCCACCCGTGATCGGTGGGTAGCCCGGCTGGGCGACATGATGACCTTTCTCGGTCAGTCGCCGGACTTCGTCGCTCTGGTGATCACGATGGAAACCCTGCCTGAGTCAGGTAAACGCGCCTCCACCGTGGTGCGCTCTCGACTCGATCCGAACTCACCCGCGTTGGCCCGCAAGATCGTCATCGAGGCCGTGGAGGGTGTTCCGTCGGCGGAGGTACGCAACGAGGCCCGTGTCAGCCTGACATGGCGCGCTGACACTCTGCATCGCAAGCGAGACTCCACCGACATGGGCAACGAACTCTCTCGCCGGTTGGGGCGGATCTTGGACTACTGCCACGCCGCAGGTGTTCGGGTCCGGCCGATGCTTGAACGGGAAATCTGTGCGATCGCACGACGCAGCTTCTCGCCTGCCGACGAGCTGGACATCGAAACGGGCCTCATGACGGGCGAACCCACCCGCCTGCGATGGGAGGACTGCGGTCCGTCCTCCGCGTCGGACCAGCACGGACGGCTGCTGCACGACGCCGCCCAGTCCGTGTCTTGGACCATGCGGTCAGAACCCGAGGCGCCGTTTGATTCAAACGTGTTGTCGGAGTTACTTGCTCCGCGCAGCGAGGTCCCCCGCAAGCGGGTCACCTTCGTCTACCAGCCCTACACACCGTCAGCAGCAACCACCATCGTCAACAAGGACCACAACGATGCCCGCCAGGCGGTGCGCACGCACATCGGAAAGCTTCCCGAACGAGCTTTCGTGCGGCTCGACAACGCTGAGGCAGCCCGGCAGGAACAGGCACGCGGTGCGGGCGTGACCCGCGTGTCAATGATCGTCACCGCGACCTGCCCCATCGGGGTCGACACGGAGAAGGTCGAAACCCTTGTCACTGACCTTGGGCTGTCGGCCGCCACCCCACTCGAACCTGCCGATGACGAGCACCTGATCACCTTCATCGCCGGACTGGGATTCGGCGTCATCCTCGCCGAGGAAACAACCGTCTCTGACAACCTCGCCGCCTGACAACGCCTGTCGGAAAGGAACTTTCGAATGGCACTCCCACTGCTCCGTCGTCGACGGGCACATCGGTTCTTCACACCAGTCGTGTCACTTCCCCAGATCAACACCACACTGTCTGCCACCGACCACCTCACCGCGGCCGGCCACACCTACGCACTGATCCGCACCGGCACCGGGCATTACACCGTTGTGCTGACGGGTGACGGTGCGAGCCTTCCCGATTGGCGGCAAGTGCTGACCTATCCACGTATCGACGTCGGAGCCGACGCCTGGGACGTCACTGCGATGACCGTGGTCATCGAGACCGTGCCCGCGCATGCCGACGCGCACACCGAGTGGGCAGCAGCCGAGGGCCATCGGCATCTGCGCGACTCGGATATTGCGGTGCGCGCGCACATGTCCATCACGTTTAACGCCGGTGATACGCGACGAAAGAACGACGCCGACGAGATGGCCGTCGAGGTGGGTACGCGGCTACCTACCTTGCTCGGGTCGCTCACAGCAGCAGGGCTGCCGGTGTCACCGCTGACCAGTGACGAGATCGCCCTGATCGCGGGGGAGGCTTTTCACGGCGTAGCCGAACCGGGAATCGACTTCTCCGACATCGCACCTCGCGCCGACGTGCACCGTGTACGCGATGTTTTCTGCCACGATGACCTACTGTCCTCGTCCTGGGTGTTGGCGCCACATGTCCTCGACTCGAGGGTCATCGACCACCTGGCGGCGCCGCAGCCCGCAGCGCCGCGCACTCGCCTGGCAGTCACGTGGCGCACCGTGCGACTCGCTGACGGCGTGACGACCGACGACCCCATACGGCTGACCTTTTCGCCTGCGCTGCAACGGTTCGGCGGCATTTACACCGTCACCGAACCTCTCGGCCGACACCCAGCGATCGAGCCGGTGCGTGACGAACTGCCGCTGTACGGGCGACTAGGCATGCGCAACGGCTACGACCGTCACGCGGAGCTTCTTGCCGCAGGACTCGGTATCGGTGTCCTCCTACCCGAGCACAGCGACATCGACGACGAACCCCTCCGCCACCGCCATCCGCTGAACGGGAGCTAACTGACCATGACCGTCACCCCTTTGCGGCCACGTGCCGTCAGCCACGCCGCCGACTCAGACCCCGAACTGACGTTGCATTTGCACGCCGGAACCACATCGACACCAGCACCCGAACGCAAAGACGACACCAAAGCCAAGAACGCCGCGCTCTACACCGACGACGCGCGCGAAGACCTGCTCGATCAGGTACGCGGGGGCGGCGTGTCTGGCCTCATCGCCCGACAACGCCTCAACAACGATTCCAAGCGGCGCGAGGCCGCCGAGGACGCGGCACTGCGACAGGTAGAGTTCGACGTTCCGACGTTGGCTCGCACTCGCACCGGCTACGCGGGGCGCGGCGGTGGCCGCGTCACACATGTGCGCCGCCCCAACGAGTTTCGCGGAACCACCGCCCAGGTACCCGGCTTCTATCCGTTCCCCATCGGCGCATCCGCGCCACTTGACGGCGCTCCCGTCGGCACACATCTGGTGACCGGGCAGCCCGTGGGATTTGATCAGTTGGGGTGGTTCGAGGCAGGCCAGATCACCGCACCGGCCGCAATGGTGTTCGGACTCAACGGGTTCGGCAAATCGTCACTCAACCGCCGCATCGTCTGCCACGACCTTGCCACCGGTGTCCGCCCGCTCATCATGGGTGACCATCGCCCTGACTTCGTGAACATGATGCAACAAATGGTGCTCACCGACAGTGCTGGTCGCACCGTCTACGACGACGACGGCAAGCCGATCACACCTCAAGTCACCAGCGTCGGCTTCGATTCGCCCATGAACCCGCTCGCCGTGGGCACCTTCGGTTCGCTGATCTCGCGACTTCCGCGCCAAGCCCGCGACCTGGCCGAACGAGAAATGCGCGCACGCCAGGTGACAGCTGCTACCGGCCTGCTGGAAATCTGCTCCGGACGCCAGATCGCACCCCACGAAGAAACACTGCTGACCACCGCACTGCGGGTGCTCTACGAGGCCGACAACGAGTTCTCGTTGACCCACGCACCGCTACCGGGTGACGTCCTGCGACTGTTGCGTGAGGTACCGCAAACACTCGTCACGGCAACAGCCACCGCCAGTGACCACGACCCCCGACTGCGCCGAGCACAAGACCTCCTCGACGCATCCGGCGCGCTAGGGCGACGCGCACACGATGAAGTGGCAATCGACCGATACCTGCTGCTGACCGAGAACCTGCGTCAATCCCTCGACCAGCTCGTGTCCGGACAGTTCGGCGAGATCTTCAACGCACCCACACGCGAACCCATCAACATCGACGCGCTCGGCGTGTGCGTCGACATGTCGCGACTACCGGCCAACGCCCGCAAGCTGCGCGCCGCGGTCCTTCTGGCCTGCTGGTCGGACGGCTTCTCCGCCGTCGAAGCATCACACCTACTGTCTGACCACGGTCTGCAATCCCCCCGCAACTACGACCTCGTGTGCGACGAGTTCTCGCTGGTCCTCGGCGTCGGGAACGGCATCGTGTGGCGCGTCGACGAAGTGACCCGTGTGCAGCGCGAGCAAGGCACCGGGACCTTGTTCACCACGCACACGGTCAAAGACCTCAAAGCGTTCGACTCCATGGAGGATCGGCAACGAGCGATGGGGTTTCTTGATCGCGCCCGCGTCAAGGTGTGTTTCCCGCTCCCCGAGGACGAAGCGACCCTCATGGAGGGCAAGGTCAACCTCAACGACCAAGAGGCCGCCACGCTGGCCGAGTGGGCCACCACCCCGCGCGGCGTCGACGACCCGGTGGTCGACGAAATCAGCGAAGCCGACTGGGAGAACGGAGTTCGCGCCACCACCAGGAAGATTCACACCATCCCCCCGGGCATGGGCAAGTTCCTCATCAAAGAAGGCGAGCAGCCGGGAATCCCCGTGCAAATGCATCTCACGGCTACCGAGCGATCCACCGAAATCCACAACACGAACAAGAGATTCGCGCGCGGGCGCGCCGCGAAGGGAACGCGGGCGTGAGTACACCGATGGCCCCCGAACCCTCCTCGGCGTCTCTCGTCGCGCGGCCTCGCAACCCGAAACGCGCCGCCCACCCACCAGAGGTGCAACAGGTAGCTGTTGCCGCAGTCATCAAACTGCTCGAGACGACCACCATGTCCTTGACTGCTGCGGTCACCGATGTGGCCAGCGGAATCGGCGCGGGCACAACCACAGTGATGCGGTGGTGTCGTCGAGAGGGCGTCGGCCGCACCACCTCCGACTTAGAACGAGAGTACGAGGCTCGGTACAACACGCTGCGCGAGATCAATCAGCGACTGGCCGAAGAAATGCGAGACCGCATCCAGCTAGACGGACGGCCCTGACACATGGGTGAAGGCGCAGCAACCAAGTTCGGCATCCCCTGCCTCGTGGCGGTGCTGCTGTTCTTTGCGTCCTGCTCGATCGTTGTCTCCGTCGCTGGCGACGATGATGCGTGCGCGCCGCTGTCGTCGACGTCCGACACGGCCGCCGACGCAACCCTGTCACCGGGCGCGAAGGTGAAACCGATGAAGTCCAAGGACTTCCAGATCACCTCACCGTACGGGCCTCGCGACGGGGGATTCCACCGCGGCATCGACCTCGCCGGACCCGTCGGCGCACCCATTTACGCCGCCGCCGACGGCACCGTCGCTGCCGCTGGAACTGCGTCAGGCTTCGGCCACTGGATTGTGTTGAACCACAACATCAACGGCCACATCTGGTCGACGGTGTACGGCCACATGTACGCCGACGGCGTGCTGGTGCACCCTGGCGAGCGTGTGACGGCGGGACAGCATATCGCCAACCGGGGAAGTGACGGGGAATCCACCGGGCCACACCTGCATTTCGAGGTGTGGGACGGCGGTCGGCTATCCGGTGGCCACGACATCGACCCGGCCGGATGGGTCACCTCGAGTCCCGACCCTGGAGCGGCGCCCGCATCACGCGCACCCGCCCAGCCCGGTGGCGCGCAGGCCGCCGCCGCTGTCACACCTGCTCCCGCGCCCGCGCCGCAATCCAGTGCTGCAGATGTAGTCACTGCCGCCGACTGGGACAAGGTGGCCCAGCTCGAGGCCGGTGGTAATTGGAGCATCAATACCGGCAACGGCTATCAGGGCGGATTGCAGTTCTCTCCGTCGACGTGGGCGGGCGCGGGTGGCACTCAGTATGCGCCCAGCGCCGACAAGGCCACGCGCGTTCAGCAGATGGAGGTCGCCAACCGAGTACTCGGCACGCAGGGCTGGGGTGCATGGCCGGTCACATCGAAGGAGGCGGGCGTCACGGGCAAAAAACCCGCGCCCGCAGGATCATTCGTCAACGCTGCCACCGCACCCGCTCCGACGTCGCCCGCTGCCGCGGCACCACAGCAGTCGGGTCCACTGCCGCCACTGCCCGCGTCCAAGGGGTCAGAGGCGCACTGGCAGATCGACTCGGTGCGCATCGCCCGCGCGATCTCCCAGAAGTTCCCGCAGATCAAGACGATCGGCGGATGGCGACCCTACGACACCTATCCCGACCACCCTTCCGGCCGCGCGATCGACGTCATGATCCCCAACCCGCTCTCCCGCGAGGGGATCGAGCTGGGCAACGCGGTCCAAAAGTATGTGATGGACAACAAAGGTCCGTTTCACGTGGTGTACACGATCTGGCGTCAGCGCTACACCGCTGCGACCGGTGAAACCAACATCATGGAGGACCGCGGCGGGATCACCGCCAACCACATCGATCACGTCCACGTGACCGATGAAGGGCACGGATTTCCCACCGGGCGTGAGGTGTACACCGCACCGGGCGTAACCGGGGGCGGCAGCAGCGAACCCAGCCAAGACTGCGCACCAGGGGACACTCCTCATGGTGGTGGTGTCGACAATCTCGCCGCAGGCAAAGTGCCTGCCGCCTACGAACCATGGTTCCGCAAGGCCGGTGTGCTCTGCCCACAGATCAGCTCAGCGTTCCTCGCGGGAATCGGCAAGCAAGAGACCGGGTATGCCGACCTGACCTCACCAGATGGGGCAGAGGGACCTATGCAGTTCATGCCCGCCACCGCACCCAACTACGTGCGCGATGACGACGGCAACGGACGAGCCTCCGCGCGAGACATCGGCGATGCGGTCATGGGAGCGGGCCGCTACTCCTGCGAGAACGCCGCCACCATCGACAAGGCCATCCATGAAGGCAGGGTCAAGCCACCCGCCGACGGTGGCGCGGAAAAGCTCTACGCCGAGGCATACAACGCGGGCGTCGGCGCGGTCTTGTCCGCAGGGGGTGAGCCCAGCGGCGGAGACTACGACACCCAAACGCGGCCGTACGGGGCCAACGTCATCTCCTATGCGCGCCAGTTCGCCACCCAAGGCCTTCCACAGAAAGTTCAATGATGCGCACTCGCACAACACGTTTCGCCGCCGCACTGGCGCTCCTTGCGGGCATCCTGGCTGCCTGCGCCACGGACCCCGACCCACACACCTCGCCCACCCCGTCGCACTCCGAGCACTACAACAGTGGCGAACCAGGACCGGTCGCGGCCACCTCACCCGTCGGGGTGTTCACCTCCGCAGTGACGACGATCTTTAGCTGGCAGCCCGCGACGGATGCGTCGCCGACCGATGCTCTGCGCCGGGCGCGTGCCGAGCTCACTGGTGAAGCGCTGGCCTCAGCAAACAGTGAGGCCACGGTAAGGCCCAGTGCGCAATGGCAGGGCTGGGCCAGCGCGCAAGACGTTGTGCTCGCTCGCGTCGACAAGGTGTCGGCGGTGACGGTCACCGCAGATCGTGCCGTCGGCCGGGGCACGGTCGTGCAGACGGTGCTCGGTGTCGACGGAGCGATCACCCCGTACCGCACGTTTGACGCCACCGCTGACCTGATCCGCGTAGATGGCACATGGAAACTCGCCACCTATCCCCGCACCGACGTCGGCACCGGCACCAACTAGTAACTCAACTCTCGGAAGGGACACCCCATGACCAATCCACACCATCAGCAACAGGACCACAGTCGCGACGCGGACGACATCTTCGACGAGATCAGGGCACTGATGCGGCGGGCGCGCGCCAATGCAGAGAACGCGTTGCGGCTAGCGCGTGTCCGACAGCAACGTCGCCAGTATTCGTCGCGAACGAGACACACCATGCCCCATCCGGCGAAGTACGCGAGCACCGGCGCTCCGATCGCGGGGGGTCTCACCGAGGATCTCATGGCTCGATGGGCCGGTGCACACGCTGCGGCCACCCTGGCACGAGAGGAAGCCGACCTTGCCCGCCGCGAGAACGCGCACGGAGATGCAGCGACCGCCCACGCCGAGGAGGCAGCGCAGCGGGCCGAAGCGTGGGCCGACGCCTGGGACGAGCGTCTGCGGCACGCGGGTCTTGACCCCGACAGCATCGGTCGTGACGACCCTCGTGCGGAGTACACGCAGGATGAGGAGTATTCGTCGGCGCCAGAAGCGTACAGCTTGGCAGATCGGCAGTACCTAGACCCAGATAATTGGGGAAGCGCCTCCCAGGTGGGGGACCTCGACGATCGCCAGTCTCAGTACTGGGCGATTCCCGAGAGCGCGGCCGACTACGCCCTGTACGTCGACGACGCCGCCCACGACTCCTCCTCCCCAGTGCCAGGCGTTGGGGAACTGCTCGCCGATACCCGTCCTTCCCCGCAGACCGACCTTCAACCCGCCACCGACCTGTCCGGCCCTGGCCAGGTCAGTGTCGGCGAATCGGTCGGACTCGACACCGGAGCGTCGCTATGAGCAGCTCACAACGCCGACGCGACCGCGGCCAGCACGAATCAATGGCGCTCTACTATGCGGCTGGCGCAGCCATCGGTGTGGTTGTGGTGGTGTACCTGTGCTGGCGCATCGGCCTGTGGTTGGCGGGGGATCGCTCGGATATGCCCGCCAATCCGGTCAACGCTTTCATCGAACTGGGGACGGGCAAACAACGGTGGCCCGTGCAGGCGACGATCCTGGTGGCCCTCGTCGCCACGCTCGCCGCAATTATCGCGGTGTGGTGGTCGAAACGCTGGCACGACGGCGCGATCCTGCGGGAGTTCGACCGACGCGCTGAGTTTCTGCCCTCAGCCAACGAACTTCACTCCGTCAACGCACGCAGTGCACGACGGTCTGCGCAACGTCTACGTCGTGACCGAATCGGCCACCGATTCGACAACGGATTGGTGCTAGGTCGCCTCGTTCGCGGCAACGCTCAGCTCTATATGCCGTGGGAATGGGTAGGCACGATTGTCGGCGGACCCCGCAGCGGCAAAACCACCGGGTACGCCATCCCGTGGATATGCCAGGCACCCGGGCCGGTGTTCGCCACCTCCAACAAGCCCGACATCTACGACGCGACCCGGTGGGTGCGTGACCGCAACGATCCGCCCCACGCCGCGCGCGCCAAGGAGGTACAAGCGCAGACAGGCGTACGTGCCCTCACCACAGCCTTAGCGCAACGTCGCGAACCTCCGCGTGTGCGTGGACATATCTGGGTGTCGGATCTACAACACATCGCCGGCAACGAGGGCCAGCAATGGTGGTGGGACCCGTTCTGGTACATCACCGAGCTCAACGACGCGCGTGAGCTCGCTGCGATCTTTGCAGGCGCAGAAACCGCAGAGTCCTCACACGTCGACGCCTACTTCGACGGTGGGGCGAAAGAACTTCTCGCACTTCATGTTCTTGCCGCCGCAGTTGGTGGCGGCGACCTCAAACATGTCGACGGCTGGCTGACTGATCCCCATCTCGACGTCGCGCGCGAGGTGCTACGTCGCAACGGTCACCCTGACGCTGCGGCGAAAATCGAGACAGCCGCCAACCTCAACCCCCGCCAGCAGGACGGCCTCTACGACATGGCACGCCGGTTCATCAACATCATGACGGTGCCCGCCTACGCCCGCTCGGTTTTGCCTCCTTCGCGAGTCCGCTTCGACGGCGACAACACCATCGGCAACGTCGATCTCACCCATGCTCTGCCCAAGTTCGATCCGCGAGCATTCGTCACCTCGACCGACACGATGTATGCGCTGTCGATGGAAGGTGCAGGAGCAGCAACAGCCTTGACCACTGCTCTGGCCGACTCAATCTTCAAAGCCGGTGTGCAGCAGGCACGCCGAGACGGCGGGCGGTTGGGTACTCCCGTGCTCGGCATCCTCGACGAAGCAGCCAACGTGTGCAAACTTCCCGACCTGCCCGACTGGTACAGCCATTTCGGATCCCAAGGGGTCGTCATCGTCTCCATGTTCCAATCACTAGCCCAGGCCGCGAAAATCTGGTCTGACAAGAAACTCGAGATGCTTCTCGACTCGTCGAACGCCTACATCTTCGCCGGATCATCCAACAATGAGAGTTACCTCAGTGGGCTAAGCCGCATGGTCGGGCCGCGAGATGTTCTCCGCCGCAGTCGATCCCAGTCAGGCGCTGCCGCATGGGGGTCGACAAGCACCAGCGACTCATGGTCGTCAGAACCCATCCTGGGCACCGACGACCTCAAAGCGATGCCGCTCGAGCGAGCACTGCTGGCGACCTCGGGTAACCGCACCGTGCTGACGAAAAAGAACTTCTGGTGGGACGGACCCTATGCCGACTTGATCAATACCTCGAAGGCCGCGTGTGAGCGGGCGCGCACCGCAGCCGCCCGCACCGCACCCGTCTCCCGCCCTCGCGTGTCCGTCGACGACCGCCCCTAGCTCAACGAAAGAAGGACTGTCACCATGAGCATCAACGACTTTGACCTCCCACCCGACGCCGACGAAGATGATGACCCGCGCGCGGACTGGCTCTACGACTCGAGCTACGACTGGTTCGAGTCGTGGCTACGCCACGTCAAAGGTGGTGATCGTTTCAGCCGCGAGCAACGTTGGTGCGCGCAATGGTGGCGCCACGACGAAGTGGTCATCAGAATCGAAGAACTCTGGAAAGGGTGGGAGGCAGCGCGACTCAGCGAAGACCCAGCCGCTCTATCGGGATGGTGGGTCTACCACCTCGACGCCCACTGGCGGCATATCGTGGCCGAGGCCGGTCCGCTCCATCTGTGCACTCCCCAGCAACACACACAGGCCGTGCAGCGCTCGTTGGGCGCGATTCCGGTTCCGCCCGGCTGGTTCGATCCTCCTAGTAGTGAACCCGATTCGTCAGCCGAGGCTGTGGCATGACCATGGCTACGCGACCGAGAGCCGATACCGCCCGCCTGCAAACGGTGCGAGACGCACGCACAGCACTTATCCGCAGCAACTTCACGGTCGCCGCCAACACCAACGATGCTGCACAAGCCCGCATACACGAGAACGCAGCCGAAACCCTACGGGCACTCGATCCAGAAGCGTTCGGTATCCCAATGGGCACCGCCGAGGAACTAGCGGACTCCTACTGCGCCGCAATCTATCTGCGCCAACAGATAGCCGGAAGTCGGCGATGCGGTCAGTGGCATGCCCTGATGTCGGCGGCGCGACGTCACCTCGCCGAGTTCGGCACATCCACATGGAGGCACGGGAGCGGGCGAATGAACTAGTGCGATGGCCCTGACAGGTGTTGGACCACCTGCCAGGGCTCAACGCGGCCAGAGAGACACCCTCTGACCAGTGAGTGATGCTATCCGGTCCGGTATGGCCACACCCCGTGAGGGGAGCGCCGCCGGATCGGTCCACCCGCTTATCAGACGTGAGGACATGGCTGCGATGGCCCGTAAAAAGCTCGACGAGAACCAGACCGATTTGTTCATGTTGATGGAGGAGGACACTGATGATCATGACGATCGACAACGAGCCGCTGAAAGGGAGCGAACCAATCAGCGCGACCGTGGAACGGGTGTGGCGCCAGATCGGGATGGATCGGCTCAGCCCGGCCGAGCAGGAACGGTTCCTGGCGGCCGAGACCGAGCGGATCGAGGATCTGATCGAGGTGCGAGTGCCCGACCAGATCGAGCTGACACGTCTGTACCGGCAACAGAGCGGTCAACAGCCGGATTACCTGACGACAGTCGGGTTGATCAACAACGCACGCAATCAGGCGACGACGGCAGTGCTCGAGGAGGAGTTGTTCAGCCAGCTTCCGGACGACGAGGAGGACGAGGAGCCGCCGATGCTGACCGTGGAGGAGCAAGCAGCGCGTCGCGAGAAGGAAGACGCAGCACGGCGAGCAGCACATCGGCACGAACCGGATCGGTGGAAGAGGGCGCTGCACCGCTCGGAGCCGACCGAACAGATCGTGGCGGCGGTGAAAGCGCTGTGGGGTCAGCGCGGTCCCCGCTTTCGAGTGACGGCACAGTATCTGCTGCAAGCTCTCCAGGAGGACGGGCAACCGATTCCGCAGCACCGCGACAGCGACCTGTACCAGTCGTGTACGCGCCTGTTGGAAGCGGAAATGATCGCACGGGGCTTCGCAGCCGACGGCACCGTGCGCCGGTAGAGCAGGCCCAACTCGGGCTGTTCGATCTAGCTGAGGACGGCAGCGCACCCATCGATCCGGCCGCTGTCGATCCCGGCGCTACGCCGCTGCCACAGCCACCCCGCGACGTCGTGTCCACCGCGGACACGACGCCCGATGAGGGAAGTCGACGAGCGCACGTGACGCTACGTCTTGATGCCGACGCCGCCGAAATCGCAGCGCCGCAGGCAAATTTCCCGGTGGAAGAGTCGGGAACGGCGCGGCGAGAGGCATTTCACAAGGCTCACTTGAGCGGATTCGAACGCGCTGCGCGCGATCATCTGCTGCACCCACCGGCAACGTTTCGTGTGGAAAAGAGCGGAGACCGGCACTGGATTGTCGTCGACGCCGACGGCACCAATCGCAGCCGATGGGGTCAGTACGACACGCGGCGCGCGGCGCAGGCCGATCTCGATAACGGTGTATATGCCCGGTTGTGGCAAGAACACACCGACTGGTTGACCGGGCAGACCCGTGACGCCAGACTCCGCCCACTAACGGAGCAGGAAGCGGCGATCGTCGACCGTCTTCTCACCGATCCACCCCTGGGCACATCGGCCGACAACGATCCAGGGCCACACGCCGCCGGTACGTCCACCGATACGAGTGTCACAGCGGGCGACGACACGGTGGTCGACCCAGCACTACCGCAGACACCATCTGATGAGGCTGTCGTCGACGTGACCTCCGAGCCAGGCGATGCCCCGGTCGAGGAGGTCGCCGAGGCTGAGGGCGTCTCGACGGCGGCGCTCACCACTGGTCCTGATGTGTCGGCTCAATCGGTTGCGGCGGCGGGCGTTGTCGGCCCGGCGGGCACCCCCACACGGTTCGCACCGAGCGAACCTGTGCTGCCGCCGTCGGGAGCGAAGTCGAGAGCACGGGCCAATATGGCTGCGATCGAGGTGATCACCGATCTGCGTGAACAGGACCGCTACGCCACCCCTGACGAGCAACAAGTGCTTGCCCGATGGTCGGGGTGGGGCGCTGTGCCCGACATCTTCGACACGCGCAAGCCTGAATGGTCCACAGAGCGCACTCAGTTACGCGAGATGCTGAGCACCCAGGCGTGGGGGCAGGCTCGTCGGAACACTCTCAACGCCCACTACACCGACCCGCAGATCGCGCGCGCCATGTGGGATGCCCTGCGGGACTCGGGGTTCCGTTCAGGTCGCGTGCTAGAACCGGGATGCGGCTCGGGCACCTTCCTGGCGTATGCGCCCGAAGGGGCACAGATGGTCGGCGTCGAACTGGATTCGACGACCGCCGAGGTCGCCGCAGCATTGCATCCTTATGCGCAGATCCGTAACGAGGGCTTCGAAGACACACGGGTGCCCGCCGATTCGTTCGCAGCGACGATCGGCAACGTACCTTTCGGCACGCACCGCCCCTACGATCCGGTACACAACCAGTCTCGCCACACCATTCACAACTACTTCATCCTCAAGTCGCTGGCGTTGACCGCACCGGGTGGCTACGTGGCGGTCGTCACGAGCAGGTGGACGATGGATGCCACCGATAATCGGGCGCGCAAAGAGATGGCGGCGCTCGGTGATCTGGTGGGCGCGGTCCGGCTGCCGTCCAAAGCCTTCTCACGGGTGGCCGGCACCGATGTGGTCACCGACATTGTGGTGTTACGACGCCGCGAAGCCGGGCGTGCGATGAGTGAGGACACCCGGTTGTTCTTACAGACCGCCCCGGTCGCGGTGTACGGCCTAAACGACGTCGCCGAATCCGAGCACATCAACCAGTACTTCGCCACCTACGACTCACGCATTCTCGGCACGCTACGTCACGGGCAAGGGGTGCATGGTTCACCGCAGGTCCACGTCGACGGGCCGTCGGAAGCTGCCGAGATCGCTGACGCTGTGCGTGGTCAACTGGCAGACAGTATCGCCCGTGCCCGTCGTGGCGATCTGATGCTCGATGCCGACTGGGATTCGCTACGAGGGGTCGTGGCAACCGATCTGCGGCGCGGACTGGTCCGCGAGGAGCCGGGAGTGGTGTCGGACTTCGCAGTCGGGCAGCTGCGACATGACACTTCCTCCGAGCAGATCGTGTCGTGGTCCGGTACCGACTGGGAACAGGTGCCGAAGCTGCGGCAGTCGAAGATTCGGGAGTGGGCAGCCCTGCTGGAGTTGCGTGACCTGACCGCGCAAGTGATCGAGTCTCAGCGCGAGCAACTGCCCGTCGCGGACCGTGAGGCGGCACGCTCTGCGCTCAACTCGGCCTACGACGACTACGTGTCCACCTACGGACTCATCAACCGGTACAAGTGGAATGAGCCGCGCGCGACCACCCAACGTCAGCACGACAAGCGACTGACAAAGCTCGTCGCAGAGTATCGGCGCACCGAACACCTCACCGCTGAGGACCCCATCCCCGCAGATGTCGCCTACGACTTCGACACTCAGGCGTGGGACACCACCAACAGCGGCTACAAGACGTGGCCGCATCTGGGGAAGGCGTTGCGTCAAGACCCAACGTTCGCCACGGTGCTCGCTCTTGAGGAGTTTGACGACGAGACACAAACGGCGCGCAAGGCGGCCATCTTCCATGGTGATGTGTTGGTGGATCGTCAGCTGAGCCACCAGATCGAGGGCATCGAAGACGCGGTAGCCGCCACCCTCGACGAGGGCGCGGTCTTGGACCTCGATCGGGTGGCGACTCTGCTCGACACCACACGGGAGGACGTCGAAACCCAGTTAAGCGCAACAGGGTTGGCGTTTCGTACCCTCGATGACCCTGACGTGTGGGTTCCGGCCACCCGGTATCTGTCGGGCAATGTGCGCCGGAAGCTCGCAGAGGCCACCGACATGGCGGCGGTCGATCCTCGCTATCGCGTCAACGTCGAACACCTGACCGCGGTGATGCCCGCACCTGTCCCGGCCGCGTCAATCTCGGTACAACCTGGAGTGACGTGGATCGAACGTGACGACTACCGGCGCTTCTTGCGGGAGACGTTCAACATCCCACCCGATGCCGCGGTGCGCATTGACTACGCCAACGGCACGTGGTCGATTGATATCGACCCGTATGCGGGACTGCAAGCCGAAGAACTGAAGTGGGGTGTGGTACCCAAGGCGCACACCACCTCACGGGAAGGCTTCAACTTCGAAGACCCCGAAGCCGAACGGCGCGGCGTCGCCTATGCCGGGATGCGCAAGAACGTCGACGGCACCGGAGGAAACCACTATTCGTATGCGCAGATGTTCACCGATCTGCTCAACGGTCGTCCACCAGAGATCAACAAGTCCAAGGAGTACCGGGAGCGGACCGGTGGGGATGCGATGCACGACGCCGCCAGTCGTGCGGCCGGCGCGAAGATGCGCCGCATGGCCCAAGAGTTTGAGCAGTGGGCGTTATTCACCGATCCCGACCGGTCCGATCGGTTGACCGCCCGCTACAACGAGTTGTTCAACTCGACTGTCGCACCCACCTATGACGGATCGGCCAAGCAATTCCCTGGGCTGGGACCAGATTTCAAGCCCTACCCGTATCAACGCAACGCTGTCGCGCGTATCTGCGCGGAGCCGACGACCCTGCTCGATCATGTGGTGGGCGCGGGCAAGACGGGCACAATGATCATGGCGGCGATGGAGCTACGCCGTCTCGGTTTGGTCAGCAAGCCGTGGATTGTGGTGCCCAACCACATCATCGAGCAATTCACACGCGAAGCCGGACAGTGGTATCCAGGTGCGAAGATCCTCTCTGGTGGTTCAGCCACCGACGCCGACGGCCGTCGACTGCTGATCGCCCAGTCCGCTGCCCAGGACTGGGACCTAGTGATCGTGCCGCTAAGCGCGTTCAAACGAGTCGGGGTCGATCCGGCCACCCGAGCACAACACATCACCACGAAGCTCTCTGACCTCGAAGACCAGCTCAATGGAGACCTCGAGACCGACGACTCCATCAAACGGCTCGAGGCCGCCAAAGCCAAGCTCGAAGAGAAACTCGAAGAAGCTATGGACGAGGCCGCGAACAAGGCCGATCTGGGCCTGACATTCGAGGCCTCAGGATGCGACTACCTGTTCATCGACGAAGCTCACAACTTCAAGAACCTTGCCCGCGAGTGCGGCATTGAGGAACTGGCGCTCAGCGGATCGGATCAGGCCACCGATCTCTCGATGAAGCTCGCCTATCTGCGTGAGATGCGGCGATCGGAGGCCGCCAAACGTGGTGTGGGAGAGGGCGCTTACGTCGAACGCGTCGCCACCTTCGCCACCGGCACCCCCGTCTCGAACTCGATGGCAGAAGAATGGGTGTGGCAAACCTACCTGCGGCCCGATCTACTGGCCGATGCCGGTGTCGAACGTTTGGAGGCGTGGGGCCAGAACTTCACCACCACCGTCACCCGCGTCGAGCTCAACTCGTCGGGCACCCGACTGTATGCCCGCACCAGGGTCGCTGACTATATGAACGCTGGTGACATGATCGCGATTTCGGCGATGTTCACCGATGTCGTCACCCGCGAGCAGGTGCCCGCGACGCTGCCCGAAAAGGACAGCCGCGTCATCAGCTACACCCCCGCCGAAGAGGTCATGGACTTCATTCACGACCTTGGGGACCGCTCAGACCGGATGCGGTCAATGAACCCCAAGATCGACAACTCGCTCAAAGTCGCCAACGACGGCCGCAACGTGAGCTTGTCGGCGCAGATCGCTGGACTCGACCGCGAACCTCACCCTGACCAGCGACGCCCCTGGGTGGTCGCGCAAGAAATGCTCAGAATCCACAACGAGACGAAAAACGCTGTTTACCTGGACAAATTCGGGAATCAATCACCGGTAACCGGCGGTGTGCAGATCGCCTTCTGTGATCGCTCCACCCCGAAGCCGGACGGATCATTCTCCCTCTACGACGAGATCCGCGACGAGCTGATCGCAGGCGGCATGGACCCCGACGCGATCCGCTACATTCACCACTACCCGAAGGCTACCGACAAGGCCGCATTGTTCGAAGCCTGCCGCAACGGCAAGGTGTCCGTGCTACTCGGCTCGACACCAAAGATGGGTACCGGCACCAACATTCAAGCCCGAGCCACCGCCACCCACCACATCGACGCCCCATGGAAACCCGACGACATCGAGCAGCGCATCGGGCGAGCCGAACGACAGGGCAACCAGAATGCGGTGTTCTTCAACCGCGAGTACGTCGCCGAACGCACCTACGACACGGTGATGTGGCAGACCATCCACCGCAAAGCCGCCTTCCTCGAATCTCGCCGGACAGCCGATCGCAGCCTGCGACGGATGCCCAACATCTTCGCCGACGACATGGCCGAATCGGCAGCCACCACCAAAGCGATCGCCACCGGCGACCCCCGTTATCTGCGGCAGGTCGAACTCGACGCGGCGGTAGGTGAGCTACAGGCAGAGGCCGACAGTCACTTCTCCGAGCAACGCTCAATGGAACGTGACCTCAAAAGGCTGCGCTGGGAAGTCCCGACGATGGCTGAACGGCTCGCCACCCTCGACACCGCGCTCACACCACTGCACACCTGGGCAGCCGCCGATAAGGACCACTTCACGATCGACATCGGTGAGGTCACCTACACCGATCGAGTTAAAGCCTCAGCCGCACTCGTCGAGGAACTCCGCAAGTCGGCGGCACTACTCAAAGATCGCGGCATGGGTATGCGTGACTCCATGACGATCGGTTCCATCGCTGGACACCCTATCGAGGTCACCAGGCCACAAACAGTCGACCAGGTATGGGTCACATTCGGCGACCTCCCAGTCCCTGAACGACGTTTCGACCTCGACCGCCTGTTCAACAGCGACAAGGTCACAGGGGGTGACCGCTCCGCAGCAGCACGTTCGGCCTACAACGCCGGCTACATGAAACAACTCATCGGCTTGGTCACCGACGCAGATCGCGCCCTCGACGACGGCCAATGGAAACTCGAACAAGCCCAAGCGCGCCTCGACCAACTCGAGGCCACTCCCACGGTCGAGTTTCCCCGCATCCACGAGCTCAACGACATGATCGAGGAACTGACGACACTGCAACGCGAACTACGCGACGCTGCGAACTCACCCGAAGCCCTCGCCGCCGACGAAGCTCGCAAAGAACGCATGCTCCTCAACGGACGCACCGCGGGCTGGAGCCTGGAACTCAACCCAACGCCCGAACTACTCAAACAGTCTGGCTACGACACCGTTGACGACATGCGCGCCATGATCGCCCAACGCCGCGACGCCGCCCGCACCGCTGCGGCACTGCTCGCTGCACCAACTCCCGAAGCGGGAACACCCGCTCCCGCCGCGCCCGAAGGACGCAGCATCAGCGAACTCCTCAGCGACACACGGCGGCCAAGCAACGCTACGACCTCCGAGCCGATGCCCGCTGACGCCCACGACGATCGCCGCCACAATGTCGCCCCGCTGCGCTCGATCCCCACGCCGGGACTCGAAACGTGAGTGCCTCGATCAACCACGAAAGTGGTGTGACTTTGTTCCGGGAACCTCGACCACTGCACCCTGTCACCAGAACGTTTGGCCGCTCGGCGCACGTACTATTCAGCCGTTTCATCAGCTGTTTCATCAAGGTGTCGCATAGGGTTCGCATCGGTGTTTCATGACGGCACCTGAGAGGGAAATATTCAGCTGACTGGCAGTAGTGGATCGTTGTAGCCTGAGAGCGTATGTTCAGCTTCATGAGCAACGACGACCCCACCAATCCGTTCGCGGGGCTTGAGGATCAACTTAAGCTGACACCGCAAGGCGCTCGGGCAGAACTTCTCGACAAGGCACGCCGCGGGTTTTGCCCTATCCGGAACACGTTCGTGCAGCACCCCCAAGCTGCCAAGATCCGCCCGTCGGTCCTCGCCAGGTTCGTCACTAGTCGCCAAGAACGCGCACTCGACGCGTTCCTGCTCCTGCACGCGCTACAACCCATCCTCGAGAACGAGCCGTACCCGATGGGCACGTGGGCGAACTTATTGAGCGGCCGACGACCATGCTCGACACCTACCGCGTCGAAGGCCTTCAGCACTCTCGAAGACATGGCCCTGATCAGCCGTCGCCGCGATGGTCACCGCGTGATTCTCACGCCACTGAGGGAAGACGCCTCCGGAAACCCGTGGATCAAGGCTGGGAGCGACGCGCAGGAGCGCGATGGCTACTTCGTTGTACCGCATGAGTATTGGACCAACGGGTATGCGGATCGCCTTCGTCTGCCGGGTAAAGCGATGTTGCTGATCGCGTTGAAAGAAACCCAAGGCGACGGTCACCAGTCCTTCGAGATGGCACTCGACAGAGCCTTCGAGTGGTACGGGATTTCTGAGCGGACTGCCGAACGCGGTTTCAACGAACTCAACCGCGAACACCTGTTACTCACTCGTATCCAGCGAGTAGCCAATCCCAAGCTTCCTCCTGGGGTCTACCAGCGGCGCTACCACCGCGCACTACGCGAACCATTCAGCACCATCGACCGAAAAACACTGCAAGATGCCGCGAAGACACGCGTCACCGCGACCACGGAGAGGAAGTGAGCACAGTGTTGGAACCACACCGCAGAAACCCGACCAAGTGGGTGATTGTGGCGGCGTGCGCCCAAGTAGTGCGCGCCGCCGCAGAGATCGTCCGACTCCTCCTGAATTCTCACTTCTAAAAGTCGCCACATGGCTATCAGTGACGGATCACCGTTAGCGCCGCTTCCCCCAGGTGGCTCTGCTCGATTGTGGTGGAATCGGCGGCGGCGACAAGCGATCGCGGTCCTCGCGTTGGGCCTCGCCTACGGCGCGGTGTACGGCAACGGCATCTGGACATCACTCGCTCACGTGGGGGATCGAAACCGCGTGCTGGTGGCCCCGACACGCGGTGCAGTGCCTGACATCATCTATCTACAGACTGCGATGGCGGTGGTGTTCGCCGCATTCGCGGCTGTTGCGGTTGTTCGCGTTCGGCCACAGGTGTGGGTCGGTCAGTGGCCGTGGGCACAGGACCGACGACCGTCTACGCCGACGGTGTTAGGAGCGGTGGGCGCGGTGCTCTCGTGCTACGCGCTTGCCGATCTCGTGTTGATTCCTCTGCTACAGCGGTGGGATGCGATGAACGGATATGCGACCCACTACTCGCCGGTGGCTGCGTGGGCAACCGCCGTTCAGGCTGGTGTTGGCGAAGAGGTCATCGTGCTTGCTGTGGCAGTCACCGTGTTGCGATACCTGCGGGTCCGCCCTTGGGTAGCACTCCCGGTCCTGGTTGCGATGCGCCTGGCGTACCACCTGTACTACGGAGTTCTGGGTGTCTGGTGGTTGGCGCCGTGGGCCGTGGTATCGGCTGTCGTGTACTGGCGGTGGCGCGATCCGCGGCTGCTGGTAGCGCTGATCGTTGCCCACGTCATCTGTGACATACGTGGCCCGTTGTTCGGCGACCGATCTGGATGGGTATTTGGTGCAGCGGCATTCGTGCTGCTGCTTGGTGCGACGGCCGCCGATCGAATGTGGTGGCGAGCTCCCGCCAGCTACAGCACTTCACTGCCTGTGTCATAGTCCCGCACCTTCACCACGATCCCTGGTGGGTGAAGGTGAAGGTGCGGGCTGGACCGCAGCACTAGGAGGACCGATCGGAGTTGCAGTTGCGGGCGTCAACCGTGTGGAGGTCTTGGCAGCCGACCTGAGTGTGTCCTCGGCCGCGCGCCGGTCGGGATCGAGCGCTGCGCGGCGCTGACATTCGGCGCGACTGCTCCGAATGTCAGCGCTTGCGTTATCACGGTTACGGATTGCGGTGGTGTACGCATCGGTCTCGGCGCGATCGGCGCGGTGAGCGGCCTCAAGTTCGGTGGTGAGTAGGTCTGAGTCCGCGGCGCGTGTGAGGACCGACGACCACTGGTGCGCTGGGATTCCTGTTGCCGTGGCGGCGGCGTCGGCCGACGCGACGGCAGCCTCCTTGTCGTGCTGGGCCGCTTGGAGTTCGGTATCGAGCCGTGCGTGTTGTTCTGCGTAAGCGTTCTTGGCTGCCCGGCCTCGTCGTGGCGGGGTAGGCAACGCATCGAGCGCATTCTGCACGTGCTGGAGTCGGGCATCCACGTGCTCGACCTGTGTCCGTAGGGCCAGTGCTGCCTGGATGCGTTGTGCGGTGTCCTGGAGGGCGGCGTGCTCGGCACGTACCGCATCGGCTCGCCCGACGGTGCGGCGACGTGGCGCGAGATCGGTGAGGGCGCCTTGACGTTTACGTTGGAGGGCTGCGAGCCGGCGAGCCAAAGCCTCGTCGGTGAGCATGCGCACAGGATCTTTCTCGAGCCAGGACTGGAGCTGGGTGTCGACGCGGGGCATGTCATGTTCGAGGTCGACCACGGCGGGCGTGCCGTTGTCCACTTCGGTGGGCGGCATGACGTGGCTATTGCGTTGAGCCAGCACAGTTTCGGTGGCGGCGTGGCGGTGTGCCAGTCGGAGGTCGACGCGCCATACGCGGTCGGTGAGGGTCGCGATGGTGCGTCGAAGGTCGTTGAGGTCTTCGAGGTCGAGTGCTTCGGCGCTCCATCGGAAGAAGTCGACTTCGTTGCTGGTGATGCGCACTCCACCGGATTCTGCGACGGCGTGGGCGAGGTTGTCCTGGGCGGTGGTGTATTCGGTGTCCAGGGTGTCGAGGTCTGCCGATAGTCGTTCTCTCTGCCACGTGAGGTCGCGGATGCGTAGTTGAAGCCGTAGCGCGGTGATGTCGGCGGGTTCGGCGTCGCTGAGCGGATCGGCAACCTCACTAGGGGAGGTGTTGTCGGTGTCAAGTTGTGTGATGCTGCGGCGTGCCTCGGCCATGTCGGCGTCGATGTTCTCCAGTTCCCACTCGAGGCGGGTGCGCTCGTGGCGAAGGTTCTCGAGGTCGACTTCTGCGACGCGCTGTTGGTCGGCGACGTGGCGCATCTGCGTGACGGTGGGTATGGCGGCACGCAGGTGTGGGCTGGTGTCGTTGTCGATTTCCTGACGGAGCGTGGCCGCGGCTGATTGTGCTTCAGCGAGCTGAGCGCTGAGTTCGTAGCGCAGTGCGATGCACTCTGCGAGATCGGTGGGCGGTGCCAGTCGGTCGGAGGTCGGCGCTGTGGCGGTGAGGGCGTCCCATTCGTCGAGGTCGGAGTCGGCGTGATCGTCGAACGTGCGGATAACGTCTTCGTCCGGTGGTTCGTTGGCGAGAAGGGCATCGAGGTAGGCATCCTCGTCGACGACATAGGCAGTACCGGCCTCGGCGTCGGTGGGTGAGGTTATGTGCTCGGGTGGCGCACTCCAGGGGTCGAGCGGGTCCAGCCCCGCTTGCGCGGCGTACGCCTCTTCGGTGTCGGGGTCGAGCGTGTCGTCTGGCGGTGGGGGTGCGTCGTAGGCGACGCCGGTGGAGTGGCGCACGAGCAGGTCGACTCGCCAGGCCAGCACCGTGGCGTACTCGTCGAGCCGGACGTGGCCGTCCTCGGCCCCGCTGTGCAGCATTTCGTCGGCCACGCCGAGTAGCTCCACGAGTGTCCACTGCTGTGGGTCGGCGGCGTCGACCGCGGTGACCAGCCCCGGCCATGCCGGGTCGGCAATGATTGCTTCGGCAGCCTGATCGCCGACGATTGTGGCGAGGCTGTTGATCCAGTCAGGCCGGATGCCTGTATCGGTAGCGGCAACTGCGGCGGGTGCGAGTTCGCCAGCCAGGCGCCACCAGAGGGCGGCGGCAGGAACTTCGGTAGGTAACGGTTCGCTGGTAGCGCGCCGCACAAGGGCGTCGACGTCGATTCCGGCGCGCGCGGCGGTACTGAATCGGTCAGCGAGTTCAGGCCAGTACGGGTCTGCGGTGATGTGGCTGTCGATCTGGGCCACCAGTGGTTCCCACCGTCGCAGGGAGTCGGACTCGATCACGACCCGTGCGGCACGTTCGTTGAGGGTGTTCTGGTGGGCGCGAGTGCGCATCGAGGGATGGGCTGGGCCGGTGGGGCGGCGGTCATGGTCGTCGACGGCGGTGGTCGCGCGGAATACCGCGAGGTCAGCGATTAGAGCGGGGTCGGCGGCTGCGAGGACGTAAGGACGCGCCCAGGTGGGTGCGGTGCTGGCATCCCAACTGCGCGCGGTGTCCCCAATAGCGGCGGCCAGGTCGGCGACGAGTTCGGCGCGACCTGCCAGGTAGTCGCCCCAAACGTCGTTGCTGGCCAAGGACGGTGGGACGGTGGGAAGCCAAGGGAGCGGTCCGCCGGTCGCGGCTGGCAGACGCCAGTCCAGTACGGCGGCCAGATCGAGGGCGGTGGTGGTTTCACCGGAGACGATCGCCTCCTCCAGCTCGTGGAGGGCGTTACCGCTGGTGAGTTCGATCATTGCGAGGTGATGACGCAGGACCGGCCAAGCGGGCTGCTCGGAGAGTCGGCGTTGGTCGGTGGGCTGCAGACGGGCGAACAGGCCGTCCGCTCCACGTTCGAGCGTTGCGATCGCATCGTGGCCGAGTCGGTGTTCGGCGGCGGCGCCGACGGCGTAGTCGTATGCGCTCGCGGCGCGGGTGATCCGCTGGAACGGATCGATCGCTTCGCGGGCGGCAGTTGTTGCCGATTGTTGGGCATCGTCGCGGGCGAGAACTGCTTCGAGGACTTCGATACCTGTTTTCGGGTGCCGCGCTTTGGGTGTAGTGAGGTTATGTGGATCGGTTTCTGCCGTTGATAAATAGATGTGATTGCCGTGGCGTCCACGCGTCATCGCGACATAAAGCAGTTGTCGACTTAGCGTGTCGGAGCCGACGACGTGGCAGGTGTCAGCGGTCATGCCTTGGGCGGCGTGAATGGTCGACGCATACCCGAGGGTGACGTGATCGGACACGTAGCGTGCGGGCAACGTGATCTGTCGTCGGGTGTCCAGGTTTCGGGCCGTCAACGATCCGTTGACGTGGAGTTCTACGATCTCCCAGCGGTCGCCGTTGCGCACCCAGTCAGTAGCAGAGGTGCGTAGGGATCGTTCATTGCGGCGCGTGCAGATGATGTCGCCGACGCCACCGCGTAATCCATCCGAGAGGGCGACAGAGCCTCGCGGAGCATTGGGGTTGGCTGCCAAACGATCGGCACGGGCACGCTCGTTGAGGGTGTTGACCACCTCGTGGGTCGAGGCCAACATGAGTGCATCGTGTCCGTCGCTGCGGTCGGCAACCCATGACGTGTAGGCGTGCTCGGCTGCAACCTCATCAGTGGCGATGTGGATGCGGTGGTGGTCGGCGTAGAAGCCGAGAGCGGCGGGGTCTCCCTCCCGGAAGGCTAGGGATGCTGCACCTTCGGCGGGGTCGGAGAAGCGCACCACTTGGGAGAGGGTGATCGCCCCTGATTCGTGGGCCACGTCGCGAAGCACACCACCGGCCGAGATGGAGGCGAGCTGCTGATCGTCGCCGACCATACGGACACTTCCACCACGAGCGCACACGTACGCGACGGCGGCATCAAGCTCACGCGTACCCGCCATTCCTGCCTCGTCGATCACGAGCAATGTGTCCGGACCGATGGCGCGCACCCAGTCCGGAATCTGAGTACGCCGATGCGTAGTGCTGCCGCGCAGAATGCTGCGGATACGGGCGCGATCGTGGCTACTGATGTCGAGGCGGGTCAGGGCGTTCGGATCGGTATGGGCGCGGTCGACGGCGGCGTCGAAACGCATTCCGTTCACGGTATGGACGAGTTTGGCGAGCGTCTCGGTGGGAGTGTTGAGTTCCTCGCGAAGCACCGTGGCGGCGGCAGCAGTGGGAGCGAGACCCAACACCGCGCCACCACCGTCGGTCCATGCCGATGCGAGCGTGCGCATTGCGGTGGTCTTGCCGGTTCCGGCAGGAGCGAGTACCGCTTGCACTCGCCGTCCGGATGTGGCGAGAGCGCGAACCATCGCTGTCTGGGCGGCGTTGAGTTCGCGGTCGTTGGCAGCCTGTTCGAGAAGCGCCAAGTCGACGGTGCGTGCGTCGACTCGTCGGCCGTCGGTGCGCCGGGCGGCGACGACGATTCGCTGCTCGGCGGCGAGGATTTCTTGTGTGGTGAACAGGGCCGTGTCGTGTCGGACGAAGACACTCACGCCGTCGGCGCGACGCAACACCCCCGGTTCTGATCGTTCACCATCGAGGGCATCGGTAGATACCGCGACGGCATGTTCGCGTGAGACCGCCGTATCGACGATCGCGTCGACGGCGGCAGTGATGTCGGCGTGCGTGCCAAACCGAATGGTGGGGTGTGAACGCAGCTGGCGTTCGGCTTCGGCGCGCAGGTGAGGGCGCTGCCAGCGGGCGCGCCCCGTTGACACCACGGCGACCACAGATTCGGCGAGCATCGCACTCTCAGACGCTGTGAGAGGCGTCCCGCGCAGCGGTATCTGATCGTGCTCAGCGTGGCGGTCGGTGACTCCTCGAACCATGTCGGTGAGTTGACGTTCGCCTCCCAACATTGCGGCCGCTTCACCGTGCCATGCCTGCCGTTGCTCTGCGTGTGATCGCGGTTCGTGCTTGCGGTCACGGGTCTCGAGGGTGGCCTTCTGGGCGAGGTCGAACGCTTCTGTCGAGGTGGGTTCACGACCATGATCCTGCTGAAACTGGTGTGCCAGTTCGGCCGTGCGTGCTTCGATCACGGCCCGACGTGAGGACCATCGGCGCATCAGTTCCGGTGATATGCCTTCGATCTCGCGGACGGGGCGTTTGCGGGTGTCAAGGCTGGGGCGTTCGGAGAAGACGACGCCCAATTGCTGCTCGCAGTAGGCCTCCAAGCGCGAGTTGTAGACCTCGCTGGCACTGACGACCGCTTTGTACAACGGGCGACCGTCGAGAGCCATCCATTTGGTGACCCCCGACGGGTCGGTGACGCACACTTTATTGGCGATAGTGACGTGCGTGTGCAGGTCGGGATCGCCTGCGCGGGAATCGCGGTGGGTGAAGGCTGCTGCGATCAGTCCGTGTGTGGAGACCTGGGCCACGCCGTCGGCGCCGAGGCGTGAGAAGCATGCCTGTGATTCGAGAAAGGTGATCGCGTCGGAGACCGCGCGACGGTGGGCGTCCTCGATCTGACGGGCGATAGGTAGGGGCGCGATCGCCCAGAGGGTTGACACACTTTTGACCGGGCTGAACGTCATGTCGTAGCCGGCGACCGCGGACTGCTTTTGACGTGTTTGGCGAGCAATGAAGCCTGCAAGTTCGCGCTCGTCGCGAGGCGGTCGCGCGTACTCGCGTGAGAATCGCTCTCGGCCAAGTTCGGTTCGCAGGTGGGCCTTGTCCTCGGCTTCGAGGGGCGCATCCCACGGTTCGTTGCGAGCCAGATTGTGGTCGACGAACCTGCGCGCCAACTCCCGCACGAAGTCGGGATGGTCGCGGTACACCGCGTACTCGGCGCCGAGTTTGGTCGGTTGGAGCGCTGCGGCGGCCGACATTCCCGACTCGACGCACGTGCGCTCGATCTGATCGGCGTTCGGGTGGCGTCCTTCACCGTAGAGCGCACGCATCTGGGCTGCGCTCACCACCGATCCCGGCGACACCTCCAGGAAGGTGCGGGCTGGATGAGTGGCCGCGCTTGATGCGGCCTCATCGGCCAAGGTCAGAGTGTTCGAAACCGACATGTGAGGAAGCGTGAGGTCACTCAGCCCGGCCAGTCCAGATCCCATCCACACGCCGGGGCTTTCACCCTTCGCCGAGTAGTAGTCCGACAGCGATACCTTGCCCTTGTCGGTCGCATCCATCGCCGCGACCTGCTTGGTGAGGTACTCGTAGCCGGTGCCTGCGGTCAGCTTGTGGATGGTCGCCGTCACAGGTGCGAACCGTCCGAAGGTGGCTGGGTTGGAGCCATCGGGTTGGCGGTCACTGCCTGGCTGATCGCCGCATCGTAGGCACCCAATAAGGCTCGGATCAGGTCATTGTTCGCGGCACCGGAGCGTTCCCCCGACCGCAGTTGGGCGGTCAGCCCGGCTAGGACCTCGGTCGTGGCGGTGGGCGAGTTCAGGACGGCGCTGATCGCCTCCGAAATCTGGGGGAGAGGTTCGGGTGTGGCGTCTTTTCGACGCGCCCATGCCGCTGTCCGGCAAGCCTGTGAGCAGTACCGGCGAGGTCGTCCCCGCCCGGTGTGGGGCACAGGATGGCCGCAGTGTTCGCACAAGCGTGCGTGCTGCGAAGTCCCGGTCATACGCCCATATTTCGTCAGACGCATCCGGAATGCAAGAGGTGTGTGGGAGTTAAAGAGGTTGTGGGTACATGCGGTGAGGAGTGGTGCGGGGGCGGTTCGGGGTGTTGGTGCAGGTGAGGAGGTCGATGGGCGGGACTGGGAAGGCGGAAACGGTGGCGAAGCTGGGGGGAGTGAGGGTGAAAAGTGCACCGAGAGCGGGCGTGTGGCGGTGGCGAGGGGGCGTTGGCCGGCGTTATCGTGGCTGGTATGCCGTCGAACAATTCAAAACTCACTGCCAGTCAGGCGCGCGCTGCTGCGCGCAAACGAACCCTCGGGGCGTTGGAGACGCGTCGAGCCGAGGAACGCGCGAAACTCGAACGCAGACTCCAAGCCGAGTTGCGGGTGATGGAAGCCAACGAGGCCAACATCGCCGAGTTCCTGCAAGCCGACTCCGAACTCGCCGCTGCCGAAGCGGAACTGCGAGTGATCACCGAGCGGTCAGCGAAGGCGAAAGCCACCGCGCTCGCCGCGATCGCCGAGTGTTAGTGGCGCGGCCGATCTCGTGGAGATCAGTGCCGCGAAAGCCAAGACGCTGCTGCGCGAGGCGGGCCTGTCCGTCGGGACCAAGAAGGCCACCCCCAGCCCGGAGCCAACACCGACCCCGGCCACTCCGGCCGCGGCCACCGACGAGACCCGCACCGAGCCATCCGATCCCGCGGTGATGTCGGCCTAGGGCTCTACGGTTCGGCCATGAGCGTCGACCCTGACCACGATCAACTCGGCCTGTTCGCGGCGCCGGCCACCCACCTGGCGGTCGGCACCCCAACACCGTCGCCGGGCGTGGTCACCGACCCGACGCTGATGCCCGATCCTCGCGCCGAGCAACACTTCTGGCAGCACGTCGTACTCACACCCCGTGGTTGCTGGTACTGGATCGGCGCGATCAGCTCCCCCGACGGGTACGGCCGATTCACCTTCCGCCGAAACAACCGCCAACGAGCGATCAGTGCGCACCGTTTCGCGCTGCTGCTGGTGCACCCCGACCTCGGCGCCGACGCCGCCGACATCGGCGAGCACTACTGCAACGAACCACTGTGCGTGCGCGTCGATTCCGCACACGTGCGCATCGGCACCCAGACCAACAACCTCACCTACGCCGTCGGCCTCGGCCGCCACCGCGGATCACGACCAACCACCGCCATCGACCGCGCCGCGCGCTCGATCATGCTGCGCACGTACTTGCGTGACGGCGGCGACCCCGACCACGCGCATCGGCTGTTCCAACCCGTACCGGCCGCGGCCGCCGACCAGCTCGGCCTGTTCTGAACCCGAGACCCTCCTTGTGTTAGTCCGGTTCAGTGCAGAATTCGCCTCATGGTTGATCGCAGAGCCTCCGACGAGCACTACGTCCTCGACCTGTGCGACGAGATCCTCGGGGTTCTTGGAATCCGTCAGGCACGGTTCGACTGGCTGCGCGGCGACCCCTCGCCTCGACTACCCCGTGGGGCGATGCTCCCCGTCGACGGGTTCTGGCGAGAACTGAACCTCGCCGTCGAGTTCCAGGAGGAACAGCACTCGCAGCCGTCTGCGTTCTTCGACCGCCGGCACACCGTATCCGGGGTCGGTCGCGGCCAGCAGCGCCGACTCTACGACGAACGCAAGCGCATGTTGATCCCTGAGCATGGGTTGCGCCTGGTGGTCATCGAGAAGTTTGTGTTCACGGTGAAATCCCGGCGGATCGTGCGCGACCGGGCGCGGGATCTCGAGATCGTCCGTCAGCACCTCGACGACGTCGGTGCAGCTGGCTAGTTCGAGTCACCGCGGATCGCTAGTTGCGGCTCCGCTGAAACTGCCACACCGCGTGATCGAGGTCGGTGGGCGAGATGCCCATCTGGTTGGCTGCGGCCGTCAAGATGTCCGAGGCAAAGGGCGGCGTGACACTACGGCGAGCGACCTTCAACGAGTCGGCGACGAATCGACAAATCATCCGGTCAGGCTTGACGCCTGGGATGCCAGCGAGCATCTGCACGTAGTGCCACGTGATCCCGCTGCGTTGACCCACTATCGCGCACCAGCCCACTCTGATTTGCGCCAGCTGCACCTCGTCCATGGCGACCTTACGAAAGCCGGCGGTGTCAACGATCCCCGCGGTGTCCAGCACTTGGGCCGCGTCTCGGATCGCCTCGGACTTCAACACCGCGCGGCCGCGAGTGGACGTCCTGTTGTTGTTGCCGATCGTCGCCGCCCATCCCTGCGGTCCTTCGAGTTCGTCGAAGGTGGCTAGCAAGTCACGAACACCGTCGCGGTTCGGATCGCCACCTTGGTCGCGGCGGTAGGCACGGTAGCGGGCGATCACGTTCTCCACGCTGCTGTATGTGACGCCCGTGGACTGCACGCTGTCGATCACGCAGAGGGCAAGTCCGTCGGGGTAACCGTCCGGCGCGGTGGCGCCGCGAAACTGTTCGCACGCCACGACGAGGGTTTGCAGCTGCTCGGCGGTGTGGGACATACCTGCAAGCCTGGCATAGGGGACCGACGCCGGACAGGTCTCCGCGGCGATGACGCGGAGGAATCTTCTGGTGTGGGTGCGACGGCCGTCTGTTGGTGAAAGTTGGTGGCCGAAGAGTCAGTCGAACAGCGACATCTGCTGTTCGGCGGCGGCGGCGTCAGTGCGGTCGATGTAGGTCTGCGCCCAGTCCTTGACGACGGCGACGGGTTCATCGAGAGCGGCGGCGACTTGGTCCCAGGTGAGGTTGTCGACGTGACGCAGGGTGTAGGCGTCGGCGTGGAGCTTGGCGAGGTCGGCGGCCGGGTATCGGATGTCGGTGGTGGGCATGGCGGTGTTCCTTTCGATGTCTCAGTTCGGGCGTAGGGCGGACAGGCGGGTTCGGTGCTCGCGCAGTGCGATGCCGTGGGCGCACATGTAGTCCCACAGTTCGACCTCGGGAAGGTGGTCGGCGGCGTGGGTGATGCCGTCTCCGGCGGCGCGGTAGCGGCGGCGGTAGGCATCGGCGACGACCATTGCCGCGTAGTGGCGTGCCTGGATGCCGTCGGCGCCGGCGGCGGTCGCCGCGACGAGCGCACGGGTGAGGTGCTCGGCGCCGAGGGTGGCCGCGCGTCCTTGGCGGCGTAGTTCGTGGGCGACGGTGGTGGCGTCGTGCGCGCGGCGGGCGCCGTCGGCGATGAGGTCGGCGATGATCGTGAACAGTTCGCCGTGGGCGGGCACGTAGAAGTCCTCGGCGCGGACCAGGCCGACGATGTCAGTGAGGTCGTCGTGGTGGGCGGGTGTGGCCCACAGCAGTGCCGAGAGCAACAGGACCTCGGCGTGGCCGGTGTCGCTGGCCCACCCGTGGCCATCAGCGAGCGCCGCGTCGTCGTGAGCGGCGGCGCTCACCGACGGGTCGGGTGGGGTCTCGGCGGGCATGGCTCACACCGCCTGGTGGCGTCGTGTGGTGTCGCCGCGGCCGTCGTAGTCATAGCCGAGGAAGTGGCCGTACTCCCGGCGGGCGCGCTCAGCCAGTTCGAGGGCCTGATCGAGCAGGTGGGGAAGCACATCGATGTCGGCGAGGCGGGTGGACACCTCCACGAGCGGGAGGCGGGTGAGGTCACCGTCTTTGTAGACGACGATGACGATCGGGTGGACGGGCGTCCATCGCGGGTTGCTCGGCGCGAAGACACCGGCGCCGCCGTCGGTGAGTGCCTGCCAGTCGTTGTCGATCATCACCACGGCGTCGCGCGTGCGGGTGTAGGCGAGGTGCCCGCTGCGCTGCGGGCCGAAGGTGGTGCGGGTGAACACCAACCCGGTGGTGGCCGTGATGTCGGCGAGAGCGGCGTCGAGGGTGTAGCTCATCGCAGTCGCCGTTCGGCGCGGGCTTCGAGGGCGGCGAGCATGGCGGTGTCGTCCTGGGCGGCAAACGCGGCCTCCTCGGCGGCGCCGATCTCGCATTCCGGTGCGTGCGGATCGCTGAAGTGTTCCCCGCACCTCTGGCAGCAGTCGGAATGGATGTTGGCCATGGTGATCTGGATGACGCCCTCGTCGAAGTTGGCCACGAAGGTGAGGCCGGCGGGAACGGCAATCCTGACGACAAGGTCGCCCTCGACGTCGGCGAGTGTGGCCTGCACCTGGGGCACGGAGGTGTCGGCGGGATCCGCTGCGGCTTGGGTTGCCCACAGTGAGGCGTTGTCGGTGGCGATCGCGAGGCCACCGACGGTCCACTGGGTGTGGTCGGTGGTGGATGGACGGCTCATCCTGGGTCTCCTTGGTCGGCGTTGTGGGGTTGGGTGTCGTCGACGGCAAGTGCGACACCCGGTTGCGGGGGCTGGCGGGTCAGGCGGCGGTGGCGAGCGCCTTCACTCGGTCGGGGCGGAATCCGCTCCATGACTGCTGGCCGTCGTTGATCACCACGACCGGGGCCTGCTGGTAACCCAGGCTCATCACGTAGTCGCGGGCGTCGTCGTCAGCGCTGATGTCGACCACCTGATAGGTCAAACCCTGCTTGTCCAACGCTTTGTAAGTGGCGTGGCACTGGACGCAAGCGGGCTTTGTGTACACGGTGATGGTCATTTCTGTAAACCTTTCTCTCAGTGGCTGTTTGCTTTCTTCAATTCTATACCTAAAGGACTGTATATGCAAGGGCTGCAACGCATTTCACGGATCGTGTGAATGTAGTTCGACCTGCTGTTAGGGGTGAATACCCACCCGCTCCTCTCGTCGAGGATTCTTTTTATTCATTCGGAAAGCACCACAGAAAGTGCGACGAAATACGCGAGGGAATGAACGGGTGGTTGTGTGACTATGCCGGTAGGCAAGAGGGCTGCGGCCCTCGTAGGGCGGGCATCAGCGCCGCCGGATGTAGTGGAGCCGGCGTCAGTGGATGGTGGCGATGAGCGCGCTGGGGGTGGTGTGTAGGGCGCGGGCTATCCGGGTGAGTGTGACCACGGTCGGTGCGCGCTCGCCCGCCTCGATGCCGCGCAGGAAGGTCCGGCTGGTGCCGACGGTGCGCGCCAGGGCTTGCTGGCTGATCTTGAGTTCGGTGCGGCGGGCGACGATCGCCGCACCGACGGCGGCCATGACGGCGGTCTCGTCAACGCTGACGGCGGACGGGTCGCTCGACATGGATTCGGGCCTCTCGGGGGCGGTCGGTGATCGTGTGGTGTTGAGCTTGCCAGAGCCGGGGAGGGCGAGTGCGTGCCGTGCCCGGGCAGACAGGTCGGGCACACCCACCATCGGTGGTGTCGGTCATCGGCCGAGGGTTTCAGCGGCGACGTCGTAGCCTCCCCACAGTGACCGGCCCGGCACGGCTCGCCACCCGTGCGGTCCGCGGCGGGTGATCATCGGATAGCCCTGGGGACGGTCGGTGCCGTGCAGTTCGGTGACGGTGGTTTCCCAGTTGATGCGGGTGCGGCGCTTGGGGCCGTCGTCGTAGGGCGCCGAGGGCACGATCGGGTCGTCGCGCCATCCGGGGAAGCAGTGGTCCAGGCCCAGCAGCGCCGCGTCGGTGTCGTCGTCGACGACCTCGGAGTGCCCGCCGCATCCTCGGCAGAAGCTGCGCGAGACCAGATCACCCACGCACAGGCAGCCGCGGTGCGAGGTCCGGTTGCATCGGAGGTCGGTTTGCAGGGTGATCGGGATGCACGCGCTGGTCGGCTCCCGGCTGCTCGCGTATTCACCGATCGCGACGTGCCAGCCGTGCGAGTCGCGCAGGCAGGCAAGGTCAGGCCACGCCTGGCTCCACTGCGTCATCGCGTGTTGGTAGTCGGCAATCGTGGTGCATCGCAACGCATACAGGCTGGGCACGCCGGTCGTACGTTCGGCGGTCTCGCGCTCATCGCGGGCCGCTTCGGCGAACAGGTCGAGCTGCTGGCCGGGCGAGGGCACCGCGATCCCCGTCGCGGGGAGGGTGGTTGTGGTCATGACTTGGCTGTACCCTATCGGGTACATACTGTGAACCCTATGAGGTACATACTTTCGGCAGTCGCATCGCCGGAAGTCGCACGGTCGCATCAGCATTCAGCAGAGGGGCATCGCATGTCGTGGAGCTACAGCAACATCGCCGCCAGTCCGAGCGCGCGTGAGATCATCCTCGCCACCAGCGTGCTGCAGACCGGCCACGCCGAGCTGGTGCCCATCGAGCACGTGCACGCCATGGTCGATCTGACCTGGTCGAGGTGGGCACTCGGTCTCGCCGAAATCCTCACCACCGGGATCGGGGTCGTCCTGGCCGATGAGGAGAACCGCGAATGCTTGTTCCTGACCCGCACGCCGATCTACGCCGCCGACTAACCACCCAGACCTCGACGAGGGGAGCTGTGCAATGGCACGCCGCCACACACCATCCGATCACGACGACATCGACCTGCTCGATCTCCTCGACGGCACTGCTGAGCGGATCGAAGAGCAACGCCGCCTCGAGACCGAAGTCGCGGCCCTGCGCCAGCTGTGGGAACAACGCCGCGCTGGGCGACCCGACGGCCTGCCCGTCCCGACTGGTGAGGACTGGTGTGGACGCTGCGGGGAGAACACCTTCGACTACGGGCTGGTCATCAACCACGACCTGGGCTACCTCGGCTGTCCGGTCGAGGTCGACCCCACCTGGTCGAAGTACCAGTGTGTCGGTTTCCGTGGCGCCGTGGGCTACCCGTCAGCAACGCTCACCGTCGAGGACCTCTGCGACCGCTGGGACCGCCAGCACTTCCCCGCCTGCGTATGCGGACACCCCTGGGGAGTACACACCCACGCCGCCCACCCCACCTGGAGCTTCGCCTGCAACACCTCGTGCGGCTGCCCGATCTACCGTGAGCCGCCTACCTGAGGTCTCACCATCAGGTCGCTGCTGCATGCGGGGGACCGCGGCCGCTACCCGTTCAGAGCTACAGCTCGGGTCCGTGATCGCGGGAGCGTTCTGCCGGTGGCTCCGGCGGCCGGGTAGAGGTCTCGGGTTCGGATGTTCGAGGCGCCGTGCGTGGAGCGCGGGTGTCGCCGAGAAGGTCTCCGATCGAGCGCGTTCTCTCCGACGTCCAAACACCGTCGTTGGGGTTCCACCGACCGTGCCCGGCCGTTCCTGTCAGGACGGGTTCGATGAGGCTGTTGGCGGCCGTGAGCGCGGCTTCGGGCTGGTGCAGGTTCGCCGGCAAACCGCTGTGGACGGCGTGCTGGGGGTAGTCACGTTCCCAGGTCGGGTTGGGCAGGACCAACGGCACCGGGATCGTCAGACCGCGGCGGTGTTCTTGGTGGCGGATCGCGGTATGGAGCTGCTCGGCGTTGAATGACTGGGTGCGGGCGAGGATGACGAGGTCGACCAGATCGTGGGCGCGGGTCGAGGGGGTGTCGCCGTGGGTGCCGTGTAGCTCGTAGAGCGCGGCGACCTTGTCGGCGACCGCTTCGGCTGCGGCTTGCATCCGGATCACAGGCATGGGGTCGAGTTCGTCGAGCGCGAGCACGGGGTGAGGGCTCAACATCTCGGGCGGCAGCAGCATCTCCCGGTGGGTGGCGATGTCGAGTTTGGCGTTGGAGAACCGTTGTCCGGCAATGCTGTAGTGGATACGTCCGGCGAACAAGCCTGGGCTACGGGTCGCGGTGATCCTGACGTCGAACTCGCCGAAATCGCCGGGGCCGGGTTGGACGGCCTGGCGCAGCGATCGCTGCATGTGTTCGGCGTCGAGGCGGGTGGCCAGGTCGGCGTCGGCGGTCGGGCGGGCTTGGGTCGGGACGCGGAACTGCAGGGCGGTGCCGCCGGTGAGGATCCACTGGTCGGCGTCGGGGGAGCGGAACAGCCGGGCCAGGAACAACTGGAGGGTGACAGCGCGGGCGAGCTCGTCGCGGCTGAACCTGCTGGTGCGAGCTTCGGCGGACAGGCGGGCTCTCAGTCCGGTGCGGAAGGCCTCTTCGGACGCATAGGGCATCAGCCGACCAGCACCGGCCCGGCCGGCATCTGGGCCTGATCGAGCAGCGAGGCGAACAGCTCGGCGCCCGAGGCGTAGTTCCAGCGCGGCGCGGCCCGGTCACACATTGCGATCAGTTCGTCGGCGTCGACGAGTGACTCGCTCAGGCAGGTGTGCAGCGCGGTCCCGATGTGCCCGCCGTCGCCGTGGGTGAACAGCAGGTCAGCCACGGTACGGGCGGGTGTGGTCACCGGCAGTCCGTCGACGAGATCCCAGTCGCGGCCGCGGGCACCGATCGGCCGGCGCCATGTGCGCACCGAGGGGTCGCGAACGTTGATCCGGTGGGGGCTGCTCAGCTCGAGCCCGGATGCATTGATCGTGCCCAGCCGCAGGACCTGGGCGGCGGCGGCGTGACTCACCACGCTGTCGGGGTGGGCGCGGCGGTCCTCGATGTCGGCGCCGGGGTGCAGCGCCAGCCATTGTGCCGCCCAGTCACCGACGGTCGTCCAGGCCGAGGATTCGGGGAGCTCGTAGACGCCGTGGTGCACCCGGACGATGGCTTCACGCTCGGCGAGCCGGGCGAGTACGTAGGGGGCGACGCCGAGGTGGCGGGCTTGGGCGGTGGTGAACAGGCCGAACTGGCGATCCGCCAGGTCGCGGATCGCGCCCCACCGGTCAGCGTCGATCATGCAGCGATAATAGCAATCGGTGTTGTACGTGGCTGGCACGAGAACTCTTTCCCCTGCTGGGGCGTGGGTCTGACCGGCCCCAGCGACGGCATTCGACACGCACCAACAGTGCGCTGCGAGAGTTGTGAAACCGACGCCCGGCAGTTCCGGAAGGGCGTCTCATTTGATGAGCCCACCGGGCCAATGCTTCTGGTGGATCGTGTTGATACGGCGGAGGTTGCCGAAGACGACCTTGAGTTCGGTGTTGGACGGCACGTCGTCGTCATGACTGCCGGGGTTGAGCACCTTGGGTAAGGTCTTCCACTGCCCCTTCTCTGCATTGCCCTCGACAACAAAGGGATAGAGCAAGGTGAGCAGGTCGCCGAGTTGGGTGGCCTTGGCCTCGACGTCGGTGACCGTTGTGGGGGTTCCGGCGTTGGTCATGCCGGTGGCGATGATCTGCTTGGCTAGTCGTTCGGCGGCCGAACGCATGGTGTTGCACGCCGAGCGGCGGCCCTTCGCCGTGGGGGCGTGCAAACTCTCTTCAGCTTCGAGCATCAACTGTCCGAAGGTGTCTGTGGTCTGAGTGGGCTCGGTACCTGCGCGAATGTCGATGAGGTCGAGTTTGTAGGCCAGGAAGTCAGCCCCGCCGTGGTTCGTGTACGACCATTCGGCGAGCTTGCTGTCAAATGTGGTCAAGATGACTTGTGTGCCGCCCGTGAGAAGGGCGCCCAGTGTGTACTGGACGAAGGTCAGTCGGTGTCCGGCGTCGCTGCCGGGGATCGGGTCATCGAGGACGACGAGGGGAGAACCCAGCAGTTCGGTGCGCGCTAAGAAGATCGACAGTCCTAGCGCGTTCAGTTGCGAATCGCTGTAGACGCCAAGGGCTTCCCGCTCAATAGGGACGCTAGTAGCATCGGCGCGCAGGTCAGCGATCAGGTTGACGAACAAGGTGCCAGCGGCGCGGCGCTTTATGCCGCCGAAGCCAACGAGTTCTTCTGGGCGGATGGTAGCCCACCATTTGGTGATGGTGTCACTCATCTGGGCGAAGCGGTCGTCGAGGACGGCGCCGGCACCGTCACGAAGGGCTTTCTCGGCACGGGTTAGACGCCGAATGGCGCGTTGCCGCATAGCTTCGGTGACGACATCAGCTATCAGTTCCGTCCGCACTGCCACCAGATCGGCTAAGTCGGTTAACCCGCTGATGCTGATGTGTTCGCGGGCGGCGTCTTCGACGGCGGTGCGTAACGCCGCCACTGGCGTGGAGTAGTTCGCGCTGGCTTCGCGAAGTCGACGCGCCGCGCTATCGATGCCTAGATAGCTGGCGGCGATCCCCTCGGGGAGGGGGTGGCGTGTGGCCACCGCGTCGCTGGTCTCTTCAATGGCGCGGCGGCCAGCGGCCACGGCGGTGGCCAGGTCGTTAGCGGCCATGACCATGCGCTCGGCGGCGGTCCGTGTGGCGGTCAGTAGTGCAACGTCGACTTGCAGACTGCGTAACGCGTCGGTGGCGTCGGCGAACTGATCGTCTGCCCATGTCGCTATCGCAGGTGTCGCCGCGGCCACCGCGGCGTTGAACTGGTCGAGTTCGTGACGCTTGGTGGTGAGAGCCTCAGCGGCGGTTTTAGCGACTTCGCCCAGCTTTCGGGTGCGACGCAAATGATCGCGGAGGGCTTCGATCCGGTCAGAGGTCAACGCGCCCTCGGTACCGCACACCGGACAAGTCGCAGAGTGATCGAGCCGCGCGTACTCCTCGATGCCCAGCAGCGCGTCGAGGACCGGTGTGAGCCGAGCAGTATGTTGGTCGAATTCGGCCAACGCGGTGACGTAGGGCTCCAGATCTGGACAGACCGGACTAGCGGATAACTCAGCCACCGCGATCGCCGAGAGTGGGAACGCGCGCTCACGCTGGGTGTCAAGCGCCTCCCTGAGCGCGAGGGCGAGATCATCGACGGTCGTGAAGACGGGTTCGATCCCTTCCGAGTCAGCAAGGATTGCACCCCCTGAGGCGCACAGCGCCTTGCCGACGGCGGTGCGCGCCGCTTCGGTGGTAAGTGGCTTCTTAGTCAACGCACTGATGGCAGCGGCCGCTGATGATGCGGGAGTGGCGGTCAGCGCGTCAACGCGCTGCAACGCCCCACCAGGGTGTTCGGCTTCCACCCTTCCACGCGCTGCTCGGACACGTTCACGGAAGTAGTCCAAGTCGGTCAGCGATAGCAGCGCTTTGAAGTAGCCGACGCGCTGCTTGGGCTCGGTCGATAGGACGTGGCGCAGAATATGCTGCAGCAGAACGGGTGCACGTACCGGCGGGTCGGCCAGCGCTAAGCCGACATCGGCGAGGTCGGCAGCTTCGGCACCGTCGACGAGCAGTCGGCTCTCGCATTCGGTGCCCTGACTAAAGTCACTGACCAATTCTCGGCGCACCCGATGGGCGTTTCCCGCAGCGTCGCGGACGACGGCCTGGACGTAGACGTCGGTGTCAGTATCGGCCAGATGGGCATTGCGCAGGCTGTCGTTGTATTCCGCCTTCGCGCCGCCTAGCAGCTCACGACGGCTACTGCGGCCGCTGACCAGAAACTCGATGGCCTCGGCGAGGCTGGTCTTGCCCTGGCTATTTCCGGCGTGGATCACCACTAGCCCGGCGTCGAGGTCGAGCGTGCGAGGTTCGGTACCGAAGGCTCTGAATCCGCGGATCTCCAGTGAAACCAATCGGGTCGCGCTTGCGATCTGACTCATGGTTGCCGCCAGGTGGCGATGACGTCATCGAGGGCATCATCAACGCCCTTTCCGGTCGTAGCCTGAGCAATCGCGTCGGCCAGGGCGCGGGCGTCCTGCTGACTGGCCGCGTCACCGCCGAGGTGGCCCCGCAGGGCGTCGAGGTTTGGCAGAAGGTCGCTCATCGAGACCGCAGCCTACTCTGCACGGCCGTCAGCCGGGAGGATTCGTCGGCGGCGTGCTGCTGTGGCCACACAGTCCGTGCGGCCCGCATTGTCACCGCCCACCGGAACCTCCTCGGTTGGGCCTGGTGCACGGATAGGTGACAGGGTTAGTCACGCGGCCTGAGGGGCCTCGTGGTTGATGATGGTCTCGAATTC
>NZ_LZMI01000088.1:0-784 GCF_001665475.1 Gordonia sp. 852002-51296_SCH5728562-b
CGGTGGTTGTGGTCGGCCTTGAAGTCGCCGATGACCACACGGGCCTCCAACAGGGTGGGCCAGCAGTTGCGGTTCAAACACTCGTCGCGCAACCGGTTGTTGAACGACTCGATGAACCCGTTGTTCCACGGCGTGCCGGGCGGAATGTAGGAGATCCCCACCGACCCTGCACAGAACGCCTGCAGGGCTTCTGAGATGAACTCAGGGCCGTTGTCCATGCGCAGCACCATCGGCGGGCCACCCCAGATCGCGAACGTCTTCTCCAACTCCTCGATCAACCGCTCAGCCGGAATCGAGCGGTCCACGATGTTCAGCAACGACATGCGGGTGTGCTCGTCCACCATCGACGCGATCTTGATCTTCTTCCCATCGACGGTGGAATCGAACTGAAAGTCCAATGCCCACACCACTTTCGGTGCGTCCGCGACCACGACCGGGACCGATGACTGGCCGGCGCGTTTGCGGCGCGGAGCACGCCGCACTTGCAGGCCCTCCTCCTTCCACAACCGATGCACTTTCTTCTTGTTGATCTCGATGCCGTCGTCGAAGCGCAGGTGCGCCCACGCTCGCCGGAACCCGTGCCGCGGGTGTTTGCGGGCATAGGTGCGCAACTGGTCACGCAGTGCGGCGTCCGGATCGGCTGGCGTGCGTGCGTGCGGTAGCCGACGGTAGGCCGACCTGGAAAGCCCAACGACCTTGCACGCCATACGTTCTGACATGCTCTTCACGTCCTTGAGCATGTCGATGGCGGCACGTTTGGCAGTTGGGCTCAGAATTTTCCCTT
>NZ_LZMI01000089.1:0-855 GCF_001665475.1 Gordonia sp. 852002-51296_SCH5728562-b
GGCGTCGGGGCTGGTGCAGGTGTCGCATCGGCAGGCGAGGGTGGTGTCGCCGTTGGCGAATGCGGTCAGCGCATCGGCGCGACGCTGTGCATGCGTGCGGGGGTCGGCGTCGTGGACGCTGGCGGCGAGTTGGGTGAGGCGTTGGTCGATCAACGCGCCGGAGGCGGCGGGCACGGTGCCGGTCAGTCGGGATTGGCCGGGAGTCCACCGGTCGGGGCGGACCTGGACGTTGCGGTCGGCGTCGATGCGGGCACGACGTCGTTTGACGGCTTCGGCATCGACTTGGGCGACAACAGAATCGACGAGCGCAGCAAATCGTGTCGTTGACAGATGATCACGTGCTGAGAGGGCGGCGGTGAGGCGGGCGTCGACCTCGTCGATGGTGTCGGAGCCGCACAGGCTGGTGCGGGCGACAGCGATGTGGAACCGCTGCAGGTCGATACGTCCGCAGGCGAGGAGTGAGGAGGTGTAGGGGAGTCGGTAGCGTAGGGCGTGGGCGTCGATGATCAATTCGCGTGCCCGGCCAGGCGGTATCGACAACACGGCGCCGACGTCGGCGATGGTGCGTTCCAACCCGTTGGGCCCGTACTGTGCGCGGGGGTTGTCGCCGGTCAGTCCTCGAGCAGCAAACTTGCGCACCGCTTCTGGTGAGTCTGCTTGGCCGTCGGTGAGTTCGCCGATCTCGGCGCCGTAGTCTTCTTCGTGTTCCTCGTGGATGAGGCTGATCGCCGTCAGCAGGCGGAACTGTGCAGAGGCAATGGTGGAGGCGCAGTGCGCGATCACCTCGACCAGATCGGTTTTCGACAGAGATTCGTCCTCGGCGACGCGCGCGAGCACCGGCGGCTGCGACGCGGG
>NZ_LZMI01000090.1:0-1287 GCF_001665475.1 Gordonia sp. 852002-51296_SCH5728562-b
GGCGGGTTCAAGGGAACGTGGCAACACTCTGAGTGATTGGGGTGTGTGATGCGGGTGTTGAGGCGTGGTCAGTCGATGCCGCCGTTGGCAGTGTGGGAGTTTTGGCAGGCGCGGCGGGAGGGTATGCCCACGGCGCTGGCCGCGCGACGCGCGGGGTTCTCTTCTCGGTTGGGTTACCGGTTGGTGGCCAAACATGGAGGAGTGATCCCTCGAGTTGCCCGGCCGAGCGTAGTGGATGAACAGGGGCCTGGTCCGCAGTCACGGTATTTGTCGGCGCAGGAGCGTGATCTGGTCGCGCACAAGACCGCTGCGGGTCTTGGGGTCCGCGAGATCGCGCGTGATCTGCAGCGTTCCCCGTCGACGATCAGTCGTGAGTTGCGGCGTAACCGGGCTGTGCACCGCCCGTATGGGGCGGCCTACGCCCATCGCAGCGCGCAGCGTCGGCGGGCGCGTCCGAAGTTGCGCAAGCTGGAGGACAATGATCGGTTACGCGCGTATGTGTGGGACAAACTCAGTGGTGACGAGTACTGGTCGCCGCAACAGATCAGCGCTCGGCTGGTGCGTGATTTCCCGGAGGATGAGGGCATGCGCATCAGTCATGAAGCGATCTATCAGGCTTTGTATGTGTTCCCGCGTGGGGAGATGAAAAAGCAGGTCAAGGCGTCGTTGAGGTCGGGTCGGGCAGCGCGTAAACCGCGTACCGCGTCCACGACGGGCCCCAGTATCGTGCCGCGGGAGTTGCTGATCGCTCATCGTCCCCCCGAGGTGGGTGATCGTGCGGTTCCCGGTGACTGGGAAGGTGACTGCATCGTGGGCCGTGACGGGCGTTCGCAGATCGGCACGTTGGTCGAACGCTCGACCCGGTATGTGATGTTGCTGCATATGCCGACCACACGCACCGGTGAGGACCTGCGTGCTGCGTTGCAGGTGGCGATCGGCGGGTTGCCGGCGCACCTTCGGCGTTCGATCACCTGGGATCAGGGCTCGGAGATGCGTGGGGTTCATGCCCAGATCGCGATCGATCACAATGTGAAGGTGTGGTTTTGTGATCCCCACTCGCCCTGGCAGCGTGGCACCAACGAGAACACCAACGGGCTACTGCGCCAATACTTTCCGAAAGGGACCGACCTATCGGTACACAGTCGCGACCACCTCGACCACGTCGCCGCAGCACTCAACAACCGACCACGCGCCGCACTCGGATTCCGCACCCCCACCGAAGCCTTCACCGAACTGCTAACCTCACACACTCAGCCATAGGTGTTGCCACAATCCCTTGAACCCGCC
>NZ_LZMI01000091.1:0-12752 GCF_001665475.1 Gordonia sp. 852002-51296_SCH5728562-b
CATCGACCCCCACCGACGGGACACGCGATGAGCGAGCAACCCTCGAGTCCCGATCCGGCACGTCTTCCCCCTGCACGTCTGCCCCCTGCACGTCTTCCCACCGACGCCTACCCCGGCGACCGCGTCGTCGTGCGGTATCTGCTCGGCGACGCGACACCCGCAGACTGGCGGCACTCACCGAATCCGGCTCCCGCGTCGACGGCAGCGCCCACGATGTCCGACGTCACGGGGTTTCTGGTGGAACGCCCCGATACCGAACGCACCGATGCCGAATGCACCGATACCGAACGCCCCGATACCGGGGACCTCGACTCGACGCTGCTGATCGAACGCGACGGAACGGTCGAGTCCATCCCCCGCGAGTCGGTCGTGTCGATTCGCCTCCTGTCGGCACAACCGGTGCGCAACAGCGCGATTCGCGACCTCGAGCATGCAGCGGCGCTCGCATGGCCGGGCGTCGAGTCGACGTGGATCGACGGCTGGCTGGCGCGTGCGGGTGCAGGATTCTCCCGTCGCGCGAATTCTGCTGTGCCACTGGACCGTTCAGCACGCGCCGACGCCCCCACGCTGCGCGCCCTCACCTCCTGGTACGCCGAACGGGACCTGCCCGTCCTACTGGCGCTGCCCGAGCGACTGATCGCCGCGCGCACAGTAGGGGGCGAACCGGCCAGCCCGACGGTTCACATCCTGACCCGCACCCTCGACGACTTTCCCGGTGCCACAGATGATTTCCCAGGTATGACAACGGGACTCGGCATCACGGGAGAACTCGACGTCGAACTCGCTCCGACGCCGAGCGCACGGTGGGCACAGTCGTACAGCCGCGGTCGAGACACCGATCTCGTTGCCGCCGTGGTCGGTTCGGCACAGGGGCCGGTGACGTTCGCGACGGTCGTCGACGAGAGCGGGACGCTGATCGCGACCGGCCGAGCAGCCGTCACCTCGTCGCCGTCCGGCGTCGCGTGGCTCGGCATCACCGCGCTGTGGACCGAGCCGTCCCACCGTCGGCGCCATATCTCTGACGCCGTACTCGCCCGCCTGATGACCTGGGGAATCACGCACGACGCGCAGTCGGCGTACGTACAGGTCGAAGCAGACAACGCTGTTGCCGGACGCTGGTATCGCAGAAGGGGATTCGCCTTGCACCACACCTCTCACTACGAGTCGATCGCCTGATGTCGGCACGTAAGCCGACGGTCGCGCAGCGTCGTCGACAAGCCGTGGTGTCGGCCGTCGCGCTGGTCGTGATCGCGCTCGTCGTCGTAGCGACGTGGCTGATCAACCGATCCGACGACTCGAACTCCGCCGCCCAGTCGGCCTCATCGACGTCATCCACCGCGAAGCCGTCGTCGAAGAAGCAGTCGGGCACAGCTTCTCAGGGCGGCACCGCCTCTCGGACAACGGTGGCACCGACCGCGGCGGCATCGGTTCCGGCGCAGGTGACCAAGACGCTGTCGCTCATCGACGCCGGTAAGTGGCCGCCAGACGACGCGTCGGGGACCAAGGGCGGGACCAACTTCGGGAACTTCGAGGGTCGGCTGCCGAAGAAGACGTCCTCGGGTAAGCGGATCACCTACACCGAGTGGGACGTCAACCGTCGCGAAGCGGGAAGAAGCCGCGATGCGGAACGTATCGTGACGGGAAGCGACGGTTCCGCCTGGTATACCTCCGACCACTACAACACCTTCGTCCAGATCCGAGGCCCCAACCGATGAGCCAACTCCGATGACCTCAGGCGCGGGAGGCGACAGCATCTCCGACACCGGCATTCCCCTGGCGCGTTTCCTCGACGCCGCGTCCCGGAAGGGGCCCGCCGTCGGACTCTGGGTGGGCAGCCGACCACCGAGCGCGCCGTCGTCGTACGAGTACCGCGAGGTGACCGGCCGAACGATGACCACCGTCAATGGTCTCTACGAAACCTATGCGCGCGCATGGGATTTCCCCGACTACTTCGGACACAATGCCGATGCGTTCGACGAGTGCATGCGCGAACTCGACGACTCCGCCGGCCCCACCGACAGTCCCGCGGGGTACCTGACCGATATCGTCGACGCCGACCGCCTGCTCGCCACCGACCGCGAGGCCTTCGACTGGTTCGCGACGTCGCAGCTCCGCTTCCGCGACCACTATCGCGACGTCGCCGTGCCGCACAGAACCTTTGCGACGCTGCTCGAAACCTCGGCAGATCGACGACGCGAGCTGATCACCCGTTGGCGTCGTGCGGGAGTCACCGTCGTCACCGTCGGCGACGACCGTCGACTCTGAGGTAAACCACCCAGAGACAACCGACGCTGAGGCAGCCCACCCTGAGACAAACGACCCACTACAGCGCATGTGGCCGAATGCTTGTTGCACCGTGCCGCACAGGGTTACGTTGACATCACCCCTGCAGACAGACGGGGAACCCACGACGTAGGGAGTCGATCATGACCATTCTCGCCGCTACCGAGGTACTCGCACGATCGACGACGACGACAAGCGTCGGCTGGATCGGCTACATCATCATCGGCGCCATTGCCGGATGGATCGCCGGAAAGATCGTCAAGGGCGGCGGATCAGGAATCCTGATGAACATCGTCATCGGCATCGTCGGTGCACTGATCGGCGGATTCCTGCTCAGCTTCTTCGTCGACACAGCGTCCGGCGGTTGGTGGTTCACACTCTTCACCGCTGTTCTCGGCGCAGTGATCCTGCTGTGGATCGTCGGGTTGGTACAGAGCAGGCGCTGAGTTCATTCGGGCCGGGCCTGTCGGGGCAGGCCCGGCTCGCTCTCAGGCGGGAGCGAGCGGAACAACCCCGGGATGTCCGTCGAGATAGTGCTTGGTGAACGTGCACACCGGGCGCAAGCGGGCGCCCTGGGCCTTGGCATAACTGATCACGCTGCGCGTCAGGCCGGTACCGAGGCCGTGACCGGTGTATTCGTCGTAGAGCACCGTGTGGAGAACGGTCAGCGTTGTCTCGCCGTCGACCGTCTCGCTGGAGTATCCGAGAACGCCGACGAGGTCGCCCGCCACCCATAGCTCAAATCTGTCGCGGGTGGGGTTGTGCACGACCTGCGCTATCTGCTGCAGGATCGATCGGGCCGACTGGGTCGGCCGCTGGTGATACTTCCGGTGCATGGCTCGTCCATCCCCTCTTCAGGCTCGTTCGCAGCGTCTACACAGCTCACTGAGCGCTGCGTCCGGTTCCCCTCCGGGCACGACGGTGTGTGATCGCAGTCACATCGTAACCTGCGGAAGCGTAGCTTCAAGGGCTTTGAGACGAGACCACCGGTATCGAGACGGATTCATCGCAAACGTTCGCCCGCGGTTCACCCGCGCGTGACGTGACGTGACGTCGACGACGCGCGCATGCGACACTACGACGCACCGCGTTCGACGGCCCGGCGGTAGGGCTTACGCCCGGCTTCCTGACGCATCGGCAGCAAGCCAGTACAGTGAACTGCGCACACAACCGAATCAACGCGGGGGCTCTCACGTAACCGAGGGCTGAGATGGCGGCAGGCGGCCGCTGACCGCATGAACCTGTCCGGGTAATGCCGGCGTAGGGAGAATCTCATGGGCACACGTGTATCCGGCGGCAGCAATTCCGCGTACAAGGTCGACTCCGACATCCTGACCACGGGACCGATCGAGGGCAGCACCAAGCACTACGTCGACGTCGACGGGCTCCGAGTTCCGCAGCGACGCATCAACCTCACCAACGGTGAGCACCTCGATGTCTACGACACCTCGGGTCCCTACACCGACTCCACCGCGGTGATCGACGTCGAGGCAGGCCTTGCCCGTACCCGCGACGAGTGGCACCGTCCCGACCCCGTCGACGGAGCGTCGACCCAACTCGCTTGGGCACGAGCCGGACTCGTCACCGACGAGATGCGTTTCATCGCCGCACGCGAGAACGTCGACGTCGAACTCGTGCGCAGTGAGGTCGCTGCCGGACGCGCGGTGATCCCGGCCAACCACCGCCATCCCGAGTCCGAACCGATGATCATCGGCAAGGCGTTCGCGGTGAAAATCAATGCGAATATCGGCAATTCGGCGGTGACCAGTTCCATCGCGGAAGAGGTCGAGAAGATGGTGTGGGCGACACGCTGGGGCGCCGACACCATCATGGATCTGTCCACCGGCGACGACATCCACCTCACCCGCGAGTGGATCATGCGCAATTCCCCTGTCCCCGTTGGCACGGTCCCGATCTACCAGGCGCTGGAGAAGGTCAAGGGCGATCCCACCAAGCTGACGTGGGAGATGTACCGCGACACCGTGATCGAGCAGGCCGAGCAGGGCGTCGACTACATGACGGTGCACGCGGGCGTGCTGCTGCGCTACGTACCCCTGACGGCTCGCCGGGTAACCGGAATCGTCTCGCGCGGCGGGTCGATCATGGCTGCGTGGTGCCTCGCCCACCACGAAGAGTCGTTCCTGTACACGCATTTCGACGAGCTGTGCGAGATCTTCGCGCGCTACGACATCACCTTCTCACTCGGCGACGGGCTGCGTCCGGGCTCGATCGCCGACGCCAACGACGAGGCACAGTTCGCCGAACTGCGCACGCTCGGTGAGTTGACCCGCATCGCGAAATCCCATGGCGTGCAGGTGATGATCGAGGGCCCCGGCCATATCCCGATGCACAAGATCGTCGAGAATGTGCGCCTCGAAGAGGAGTTGTGCGAGGAGGCGCCGTTCTACACCCTCGGCCCACTCGCCACCGACATCGCGCCCGCATACGACCACATCACCTCGGCGATCGGTGCGGCGATGATCGCGCAAGCCGGGACAGCCATGCTCTGCTACGTCACGCCGAAGGAACACCTCGGCCTTCCCGACCGCGACGACGTGAAGGTCGGTGTGATCACCTACAAGATCGCGGCCCACTCTGCCGATCTGGCCAAAGGCCACCCGCGAGCACAGGAACGCGACGACGCATTGAGCAAGGCGCGCTTCGAGTTTCGCTGGACAGACCAGTTCAACCTCGCACTCGACCCCGACACGGCACGCGAGTACCACGACGAAACCCTGCCCGCGGAGCCCGCCAAGACGGCTCACTTCTGCTCGATGTGCGGCCCGAAGTTCTGCTCGATGCGTATCTCGGCCGACGTACGGGCGTACGCAGAGGAGCACAATCTGGTGACAGCAGAAGACATCGACCGACGAATCGAGCAGGAGATGGCAGCGAAGTCCGCCGAGTTCGCCGACGCCGGCAACCGCGTCTACCTGCCGATCGATGCGACATCGGGAGCCGCAAGCAGATCATGACGACACCACTGTTGCCCACCACCGAACCGGGGGCCACACCCGTCCGGGTGATGACCATCGCGGGTTCGGACTCCGGTGGCGGCGCCGGAATCCAAGCGGACATGCGAACTTTCGCGTTGCTCGGACTACACGGACTCGTCGCGGTCACCGCGGTGACGGTGCAGAACTCGGTGGGCGTCAGCGGCTTTCAGGAGATCGATCCGGAGATCGTCTCGGCGCAGATCCGCAGTGTCGTCACCGATATCGGGACGAGTGCCGTCAAGACCGGCATGCTGGCGTCGGGACCGATCATCGACGCCGTCGCCGACGCCTGCGCGGAACGCGGTATCGGCCGTGGCGGCGACACCCCGCTCGTCGTCGACCCGGTCTGTGCGTCGATGCACGGCGATCAGCTGCTCGCCGACGATGCGCTGGACGTGTTGCGGCGCAGACTTTTTCCTCTCGCCACGGTCGTCACACCCAACCTCGACGAGGTGCGACTGCTGACGGGCATCGAGGTCGTCGACGCTGCGTCGCAGCGCAAGGCAGCCGTCGAATTGCACGGGTTGGGTCCGCAGTGGGCACTGGTCAAAGGTGGCCACCTGCGTTCGAGTTCGCTCAGTCCCGACCTGCTGTACGACGGCACCGACTTCCTCGAATTCGCGACCGCTCGCGTCGACACGCCGCACGATCACGGCGCGGGCGACACGCTTGCAGCTGCGATCGCGTGCGCTCTCGCGCACGGATATGCCTTGCCGGACGCCATCGATTTCGCGAAGCAGTGGGTTACCCGCGGCCTGCGCTCGGCCTATCCTCTCGGAGCCGGACACGGCCCTGTCAATCCGCTGTGGCGTGTCGACAACGACGTCCGACGTGCGTGAACGGGAATCGTCTGAGAGGTAGCGGACCAATAACAGTCCGCTACATCTCGCGATAAACGTCCCGAAGCTCACCGTAGGGTGAGGCCATGGGCTGGACGTTTCTCATGGACATGGACGGCGTGTTGACGAACGAGGATCACCTCGTTCCCGGCGCAGACGATTTCATCGCGGAATTACGCAACAACGACATTCCTTTTTCGGTTCTCACCAACAACTCGATCCGCACGGCACGCGACCAGCACGCTCGGTTGCTGCAGATCGGCCTCGACATTCCGGAGGAATCGATCTGGACTTCGGGAATGGCGACGGCGGACTTTCTCGCGTCACAGGATCAGGGCGACACCGCGTTCGTCATCGGCGAATCTGGGCTGACCACTCCCCTGTACGAGAAGGGTTTTGTGACGACGGAGACCAATCCCGACTACGTGGTGCTCGGCGAGACGCGCATGTACTCGTTCGAGGCGATCACCAGCGCGATCCGCATGATCGAGCGCGGTTCGAAGTTCATCGCCACCAACCCCGACGTGACGGGACCGTCGCACGACGGCTCGATCCCGGCGACCGGAGCCGTGGCCGCGATGATCTCCAAGGCGACCGGACGCGAGCCGTACTACGTGGGCAAGCCCAATCCGATCATGATGCGATCGGCACTTCGACGCCTCGGCTCACATTCGGAGAACACCCTGATGATCGGCGACCGCATGGACACCGACATCATCGCGGGCCTCGAATCGGGAATGCGCACGATCCTGGTGCTCAGCGGAATCTCCACCCGGGAGTCCGTCGAGAAGTATCCCTACCGCCCCACACTCATCCTGGATTCGGTCAACGACCTCGTCGGCCACACCGACGATCCCTTCGGCGACGCGGTCACGCCGGACTCGTCGACGTAACCCTGCCGACCGTCGCACACTGCACCGTGATGAATGCGAAAGTGCCCGCCCCGAATTCGGGGCGGGCACTTTCGCGTGTTGTCGAAATTCAGCTCGATGCCGTCAGCTCGAGGCCAGTGCCTTCGATTTGAGGTACTCGAACTCCTCGGGAGTGATGGCGCCCGAATCGAGGAGCGCCTTTGCATCCGCGATCTGTTGTGCGGGCGAGGTGCCTGCGACGTCACGGATGTAGCTGTCGGATTCCTTCTTGTACTCGGCAGCCGCGGCCTGCGCGCGCTCCTGCATACCCTTGCCCTTGGCGAGCAGATACACGATCGCCGTGATGTACGGGAAAATGATCAGGCAGATGACCCACGCAGCCTTCGCCCACCCCGAAGACTTATGGTCACGGAAAAGGTCGGCGATGATGTTCCACAACACGATCAGGTAGGCGACGAACGCAAAGATCACGACCATCGTCCACAAGAAGTTCCAGAAGCCTTCCCACATTTCGGTTTCTCCTAGCTCGGCGGGAAACGGCCTTATTGGCCGTGGATGACGCTACAGGTAATCGCGGACGCTGTACGTGCGAGCTTGCGGATTCATCAAGTCCACAAAATGGTTTCTCAGCATCCGGAACCATTCGGCTGGTCGGGCATGATGAGACATATGACCATCGAACTCGGCCTCGACACGTTCGGCGACGTGACAGTCGACGACTCCGGCGACACCATCTCCTACGCGCAGACGATCCGCAACGTACTCGACCAAGCCGTGCTCGCCGATTCCGTCGGCGTCGACTTCTTGGGAGTCGGCGAACACCACCGCGACGACTACGCGGTCTCGGCGCCCGACGTCGTCCTGGGCGCGATCGCCGCGCGCACCGAGCGGATGCAACTCGGTTCTGCCGTCACCGTGCTGAGCTCCGACGACCCGATCCGCGTGTTCGAACGCTTCTCGACGGTCGACGCGATCTCGTCCGGGCGCGCCGAGGTCATCCTCGGCCGCGGCTCCTTCACCGAATCGTTCCCGCTGTTCGGGTTCGAACTCGATCAGTACGAGGAGTTGTTCACCGAGAAGCTGTCACTGTTCGCCAAGCTGCGCACGGGTGAGCCGGTGACCTGGGAAGGCGCGCTGCGCCCACCGCTGCGCGACCAGACGGTGTATCCGAAGCTGGAGAATCCACCGCTCCCGACATGGATTGCCGTGGGCGGCAGCCCCGAGTCCGTGGTCCGCGCGGCGAGTTACGGACTGCCGCTGATGCTCGCGATCATCGGCGGCGACCCGCTTCGTTTCGCGCCGTACGTCGATCTCTACCGTCGCGCCCTCGAACAACTCGACAAGCCCACCGACCTCCCCGTCGGCGTCCACTCCCCCGGCCATATCGCCGAGACCGACGAGCAGGCGCGCGACGAACTCTGGCCGCACTACCGGGTCACCGTCGGGCGCATCGGTGCCGAGCGCGGCTGGCCACCACCGACCCGCATCGAGTTCGACCAGTCGACGGGACCCGCCGGTTCGCTCTACGTCGGATCTCCGGAAACCGTTGCTCAGAAGATCGCTCGCACCGCGAAGGCGCTGGGCCTGAGCCGGTTCGACCTCAAATACTCGCACGGCACGCTCCCCCACTCCGCACTCATGCGCAGCGTCGAACTCTATGGGACACAGGTGATCCCGCGCGTCCGCGAGCTGCTCGCCGAGTCCTGAGCGCGCCCTGCCCGCTGTGCGCTCGAGACAGCCGACTGGGCGCTCGAGACGGTCGACTGTGCGCCCTACACCGCCGACTGGGCGCTCGAGACGGTCGACTGTGCGCTCTATACCGCCGACCGTGCGCGCCCAGTTGCGGTGCGCCCCAACGCGTCAGCGGCGGCTCAGTGTGACCTGGAAGTCGCCGGCAGGGTCGGACCAGGTCTCCGCGACCGGCAGCCCGGCGTCGGACAGCTCGGCGGCGAGTTGCTCCGGCGCGAACTTGGTGCTGATCTCGGTGAGGATCTCCGCGCCTTCGGGTAGCTGCCACTCGCGACCGAGCGCACCGAGGTGCGCGTTGATCGGACGTCGCGCGCGTAGCCACATCTCGATCCGGTGCAGCTTGGGGTTCCACCGGGCGATGTGGTCGAAGTCGTCGACGAATAACCCCGACGCGTCGAGTCCGCGACGCAGCACCTCGATCATGTTCCTGTTGAAATCCGCTGTGACACCGGCTTTGTCGTCGTAGGCGGCAACCAGTCGGCCGGTGTCTTTGATGCGGTCGGCGCCGAGCAGGAAGTAGTCACCAGGACTCAACGCCTCGGACAGTCGGGAGAAGAACTCGTCGCGCGCAGGGTCGTCGAAGTTCCCGATGGTGCCTCCGAGGAACGCCGCCAACCTCGGCCCGTCGGACTGTGGCAGTTGGAGTCCGGGGGCGGTGAAGTCGGCGAGCACCGGCTCGATCGTCAACGACGGGTAGTCGGCGGCGAGGATTTCGGCTGTGCCTGCGAGCATTTCGGCACTCACGTCGACCGGGACGTAGGTGAACTCACGTCCGCGTTCGGCGGCGTGCGCGGCAAAGGCGTCGAGCAGCAGTCGTGTCTTGGTCGACGTTCCCGAACCCAACTCGACCATCATCGTCGCGTCTGTCGTCGACGCGATGTCGGCGGCATGCGCGGCGAGGATCGCTGTCTCCCTGCGCGTCGGGTAGTACTCGGGCAGGAAGGTGATCTCGTCGAAGAGTTTGCTGCCACGTTCGTCGTAGAGCCATTTGGTCGGCAGGACAGGCGGGGTTTGCCAGAGTCCCTCGGCGGCATCTGCGGCCAGGGCCGGATTGGCTGTGGTTGAGGTCATCGGGCCAGACGCAGCCCGGAGAAGACCCAGCGCGACTCGGCCGGGAAGAAGTTGCGATAGCTGACCCGCTCATGCCCGCGAGGCGTGATCGCGCTGGCTCCGCGCAACACGTGTTGGTCGCACATGAACTTGCCGTTGTACTCGCCGACGGCTCCGTTCGCGGGCGCGAAACCGGGATAGGGCAGGTAGGCACTCGATGTCCACTCCCACACGTCGCCGATCATCGCCGAGCCTGCGCGTCCGGGATGACATCGTGCCGGATCGAGCAGTTCCCCACGCGCGCCGCCGACGCCTGCCGGGTTCGGCCCTCCGGGCACGCTGGGCGCGCCCGTTGCTGCGTACTCCCACTCGAACTCGGTTGGCAGCCGCGCCCCCGCCCACCGCGCAAAGGCATCCGCCTCGTAGAACGACACGTGCACGACGGGCTCATCCCACACGACAGGTCGACGCCCCGACAACGTGAACGTCGTCCACTCGCCGTCGTCGAACGACCAGTAACCCGGTGCGCGCCAGCTGGTTTCGTTGATATGTGCCCAGCCGTTCGACAGCCACAGTTCGTGTCGTCGGTAGCCGTCGTCGGCGATGAAGTCGAGCCAGTCGGCATTGGTGACCGCACGCTCGGCGATCTCGAAGTCTTCCAGGAACACCCGATGCCGAGGACCCTCGTTGTCGTACGCGAAGGTCTCGGGCGTGGTGCCCGACCCGGCGAACGGTGTCCCGACCTCGACGACGCCGCCCGCGACCTCGCGCCATGTCAGGGCGTCAGGCTCGCCCTGCTCGTCGGCGGGGCGGTCGACGTAGACGGGATCGAAGTGGTGCGTGGAGAACAGGTGCTTGAGGTCCATCAGGATCAGCTCCTGATGCTGCTGCTCGTGATTGAAGCCCAGCTCGAGCAGCCCCAGCGTCGACTCGTCGTAGTCGCCGCGCTGGAGAAGTTCACTCATCGCGGCGTCGACGTATTCGCGGTACCGCGTGATGTCGGTGATACCGGGGCGGGTGACCAGCCCGCGGTCGGGTCGTGGGTGTCGCTCGCCGACGGTCTCGTAATAGCTGTTGAACAGGTAGCGGAAGGTCTCGTCGTACACCACGTACGACGGATCGTTGCGCAGGATGAACTCTTCGAAGAACCAGGTCACGTGCGCGCGATGCCACTTGGTGGGGCTGGCCGCGGTCATCGATTGCGGTGTCTGGTCTTCGGCCGACAGCGTCGAGCACAACTGATCTGTCAGTGCGCGGATATCGAGGAATCGCCGTGTTCTCGACGCTTCGTCTGTGGCAGGTGCCGAAACCTGCTCAGCGGATATGCGATTGGTGATGCTCACTGGAATACCTCCGGTGGCTGTTCGTCGCGGGACAAGCGATCAGACGATCACTCGCCGACAACACCATCGTTGCCAGGGCCGCGCACCCTGTCAACGCGGTTGGCGTCGACCAGGCGGTTGCGTGCTCCTGCATCCAGTCCAGCACAGGGGTCTGACATTTACCCCTGACCGAAGCGCTCAGCGCCCCTCGGCCTCGTCCTCCCACTCGGCGTCGGCGGCGTCTTCGCCCTCGTCGACCACGTGCACGGCGGCTTCCTCGGCGCTCGCGCCCGCTCCGTCGATTCCGCAGTCGGTTGCCACGGCCTCGGCTTCGTTGTCGACGACGCCACCCTGATCGGGTGCGAGGAGTCGGCCTGCGCGTCGGTCGCCCACCTGGTCGTCCTCGACGAACTCGGGACTCGAATCACTCTCGTGCGCTTGCCAATCGGGGTGCTCGTCGCGCTCGATCTCGTCGATCGGGTCGTCCTTCTGCCACGGGTCGGGCTCTTCCTCGGAGAGCTTCTCGTCGAGCGACTCACCCTCGCGCATCTCTGATGCTGTGAGCCCGCGCATCGCGGCCTTGGGCTCGTAGTCGGGTGGCGAGTACCCCTCGTCGAGGACGTCGTCGACGCCGCGGTCGTCGAGTGAGTCCTGAGGCTGCAACTGATCGTCGGGGTCGAGTGCGTACTCGCTGTCACCTTCGATGATGGATTCGTTTTCGTCGCTCACACCTCCACGATAGGCGCAGGAGCGAATCGCAGAAGACGGCACGCGACGACTCGCGATCAGGGAAACTGTGGAGATGTTGGCAGAAATGCAACAGGATGCCGAGTCGCTCTACGCCGCCGGCGAGTACGACCACGCCCTCGCCGAGTTCTCGGTGCTGCGCGAGATGCGTTCACGACGCGAGGGCCCGTATTCGGTGTCATACCTCGCCAACGTCCACGACTGTGTGCGCTGCATGTCAGCACTCGAATTGTGGGCCGATTCCAACCCGCTCTGCCACGAGCTCTACGGCAAGTACGTGCACACCCACGGCCGCGGCGAGGCCGACACCGTCGACGTCGCCAAGCACTGGGCCTGGGCACTGGTGCACCTGGCCGACTACGCACGCGCGCTGCGCCTCTACGTGCTGACCGCCGACGCCCTCTGGGACACCGACCCGGCACAAGCGCGCCGCCTACTCGGCGCCGCAGCCGTTCACCGCCACGACACCGACCCGACGACGCTGCTCTCCGACGACCGACTAGACGGCGTCCCCATCCATCACGCGGGAGCGCTCGGCTCTGCACTTGCGGAGTTCGTCTCGACGACACCACCCGCAGATGTTGCGCAGCTCCCCGACCGGGTCACCATCGACGGCCTTCTCCAGTGAAAATTCGCGCGACGCGGCGTAGCCCATAGCCCTGATCTGGGCACTTTGGCGCGAGAAGTAGGCGTGCTCCACCTCGCGAGATCACTGACCCCGGGCGACATCGCGCGGCGCCCGCCGGGTACGTACACAATCCGGTCGTCAGCGCGAGGGCACGACAATAATTGTCGCCGCGCCCCGCTGACGTCACAGTTGTGTACGTACCGCCCCGGGCGTCTCGACGACACCACCCGCAGATGTTGCGCAGCTTCCCCACCGGGTCACCATCG
>NZ_LZMI01000092.1:0-31707 GCF_001665475.1 Gordonia sp. 852002-51296_SCH5728562-b
GGCGGCGGGGGGGGGGCGCGCGGGGGGGGGGGGGGGGGGGGGGGCGGGCGGGCCCCGCCCCCCCCCCCCCCCCCCCCCCCCCCCCCCCCCCCCCCCCCCCCCGGGGGGGGGGGGGGGGGGCCCCCCCCCCCCCCCCCACTCCCGCGTGTTCGAGATCACGTCACCCATGAGTATGCTGTCGGCCATGGTGTCCTGGTTGCTGCGCGGTGTCGTCATGACCGCGGTCCACGTCGTCGCTCGTGTCTTGCTCGGCATCGCCGTGGTGCAGTCGCCACTGCACTCGACGGCATGGAGGACCATCGCGGTCGCAGCCGTTGTCTTCATCGCGCTGGTCTGGGGTGGGTTCGACGGCATCCGCGACGCCCGGGCGCATCCGGATCCCGACGACTACGACGACCTCACGATCCGCTGGCTCAAGGCAGGCGTCTTCGCTGGCCTCGTGTCGTGCCTGATCTGCTGGATCCTCGGCACCATCGGTGTTCAGGGCATCAGCGAATCGAGCTTCTTCATCGAGATCATCGCAGGTGGCTCGTTCATCGCGCTTCTCATCTTCTTCCCAGCGTTCATCGGGGCGTCCCTGGGCCGCTGGCTCACCCGCCGCGACCAACGCAAGGAACAGCGACGCCTCGACGACGAATCCAACCGCGTCGACGACTCCCGCGACGACGACACAGCCGTCATCGAACGCACCGACGAGCGCACGGTCGCGAAATCGGGCGCCGACCCCGCCTGATCAGAGCGGTACCGGCCTGATCAGAGCAGCGTGGTGCCTGCGGTCGGACGCTCGGAGGCGATAGCCGAATAGGCCGCGACAAGCAGGCCGGGATCGGGGCCCTCGAGCCTGCCCGGCTTGGCCAGTCCGTCGAGTACGACGAACCGCAGAACGCCCGAACGGTTCTTCTTGTCGCCCGACATCCCCTCCAACAGATCGGGGAACGCGTCGGCGTCGTATGTGGTCGGCAAGCCGACCAGTTCGAGGATGCTCCGATGCCGGTCCGCCGTCTCGTCGTCGAGTCGTCCTGCGAGCCGCGCCAATTCGGCCGCATAGACCAATCCGACGGCCACGGCGGCACCGTGGCGCCACCGGTAGCGTTCACGACGCTCAATCGCATGCCCCATCGTGTGTCCGTAGTTCAAGATCTCGCGCAGTGACGATTCCTTGAGGTCGGCGGAGACGACGTCGGCCTTGACCTGGACCGAACGTCGGATCAGCTCCGGCAGCACCGGACCGGTCGGGTCGGTGGCGGCGGCGGGATCGGCTTCGATGATGTCGAGGATGGTGGGATCGGCGATGAATCCGGTCTTGATGACCTCGGCCAGACCCGCGATGATCTCGTTGCGCGGCACCGTCTCCAACGTGGCGATGTCGATGAGCACGGCGTCGGGTTCGTGGAACGAGCCGACGAGATTCTTGCCGGCGTCGGTGTTGATGCCGGTCTTGCCGCCGACAGCGGCGTCGACCATGGCGAGCAGCGTCGTCGGTATGTGGATGACACCGATCCCGCGCATCCAGGTGGCCGCGACGAAGCCGGCGAGGTCGGTTGCAGCTCCCCCGCCGAGCGCGATGACCTTGTCGTTGCGCTTGAGACCGATACGCCCGAAGACATCCCAGCAGAACGCGGCAACCGACAGGTCCTTACCGGCCTCCGCATCGGGAATCTCCACGCGATGCGCATCGAATCCCTTGTCCGCCAAGAACTCTCGCACCTGCTCTGCCGTCTGCGCGAGAGTCGGCTGGTACAGCACGGCGATCCTGTCGGCGCCGACCGCTGCCTGCGCCACCTCGTCGAGCAGCCCGCGCCCGATGACGACGTCGTAGGGCGACGCCCCGTCGACCCGGATGGAGATCGGCTCGGTCATGAGGTTCTCCCTGCTGTGAGTTCGTCGGCCAACGCCAGAATGATCAGATCGGCGACGGCGTCGGGATCGCCATGCGCGTCGACTTCGACGCGCGCGACCGCCGTATAGGTTTCTTCGCGTTCGGCGAGCAACGATCGGTAGCGCTCCGCCGGATCGTCGGAGGCCAGTAGCGGGCGATCGGACTCGCGCACCCGGGCGAATCCCGACTCCGCACTGACGCGCAGGTAGAAGACACGATGCGAATCAAGAGCCGTGCGCACGTCCGCCGTGGTGACAGCGCCACCGCCGAGCGCGACGATCCCGCTGCGCGTTGCGAGCACGTCGGCCACGACCTCCGCTTCGAGTTCCCTGAACTTCTCGGGACCATCGGCGACGAAGATGTCGGGAATGGACCGCCCGGTTCGGCGGACGATCTCGTGATCGGTATCGATGAAGTCGACCCCGAGCCTGTCGGCGAGCAACCTACCGACGGTCGATTTCCCCGCACCCATGAACCCGACGAGCACAGCGGCCGGTTTACTCGTCGATGTCACGCCCGCTGCCGCAGGTGTGTTCACGACCGCGCTCCGCGCTGCGCGACGCGCTTGAGGTACCCGGCCAGATTGTCGGAGGTCTCGGTCGCCGAATCGCCGCCGAACTTCTCCAGGGCAGCCTGTGCGACGACGAGTGCCACCATCGACTCGGCGACGACGCCCGCAGCGGGCACGGCGACGACGTCGGAACGCTGATGGATGGCCTGCGCCTGCTCACCGGTCGCCATGTCGATCGTCGAGAGTGCGCGCGGCACCGTCGAGATCGGCTTCATGGCGACACGGACACGGATGTCCTCACCGTTCGTCATGCCGCCCTCGAGGCCACCCGCACGGTTGGTGGACCGGAGTACGCCGTCGGGTCCGGGAACCATCTCGTCGTGCGCGGCGCTGCCACGACGACGTGCGGTCTCGAAGCCGTCGCCGACCTCGACGCCCTTGATCGCCTGGATACCCATGAGCGCGCCCGCCAGGCGCGAATCGAGTCGGGTCTCGCCGCTGACATGCGAACCGAGCCCGACCGGAACACCGGTCGCGACGATCTCGACGACGCCGCCGAGCGTGTCGCCTTCCTTCTTCGCGGTCTCGATCTCGGCGATCATCGATTCCTCGGCAGCCTTGTCGAACGCACGCACCGGGCTCTCGTCTATCGCGGCGAGGTCGGAGATCGTCGGTGGCGGACCGACATACGGAGTGCTGCCACCGATCGAGATCACGTGCGAGATCACCTCGATCCCGAACACCTGACGCAGGAAGTTGCGCGCGACGGTGCCCGCCGCGACGCGCGCGGCGGTTTCGCGGGCGCTCGCACGTTCGAGCACCGGACGAGCGTCGTCGAATCCGTACTTGAGCATGCCGGAGTAGTCGGCATGCCCTGGCCGGGGGCGGGTCAGCGCGGCGTTACGCGCGCTGCCCTCGAGTTCAGCGGGGTCGACGGGATCGGCCGCCATCACGGTCTCCCACTTGGGCCACTCGCTGTTGGCGATCTCGATCGCGACCGGCCCACCGAGGGTCAGCCCATGTCGCACACCCCCGAGCACGCTCACCTTGTCGGCCTCGAACTTCATGCGCGCACCACGCCCGTAGCCGAGCCTGCGGCGTGCGAGTTGTTCGGCGATGTCGGTCGAGGTGATCTCCACCCCGGCGACCATGCCTTCGACAATGGCAACAAGGGCCGGGCCATGAGACTCTCCGGCGGTTATCCAGCGCAACACAAGGATCAATTGTTCCATGTGACGGCGGCGACACCCCAACCACGTCTTGCCATCCCACGTCTTCTCATCCCGAGCCTGCGACGAGCAGCATCGCGCCCGAGGCGATCATCGGCGGCCCGTGTGGCCAGCGCTGCCGCCCTCGTCGCATCAGCAGCCCGAGTACCTGAGCGAAGAGCACCATCAGCAATGCCGACGCCGGGTCGGCGAGCGTGCCGCCGAGCGCGAACGCCAACTTGACGTCGCCACCACCGCAGAGACCGGTGAGCCACCCAACGAGGTACGGACCCGCGGCAGCGACCGCGGCGAGCGCAATGCACGGTCGTACGCACGACGAGACCCCGACTGCGACACAACCGGGCCACAGCAGAACGGTCGGCAACCGCGAGGTACGACGGTCGATGTCGGCGAGCGCGGCCAGCCACAGCGCGACCAGGCAGCCAACGGGTTCCATGCACGACAGTCTCGACGACGAGTCGCAATCCGACGCGCCGCCGCCGATAGGCGCGGCGCACCTGTGGATCGGGCTGTGAGTGTGGAGGGATCAGTCGAGCGCGGCGGCCATCGCCTCACGCGGTGCGACACGTCCCGTGAACTGCTCCACCTGGCTGTACGCCTGGTTGAGCAACATCACCAAACCCCCGACAACGCGCCCTCCGCCGGCAGACACGGAGTTCGCGAGCGGCGTCGGCCACGGGTTGTAGATCACGTCGACGAGCGCGCGCGTGTGCGTGAACGAGTCGATGATCGGCTCGACCGCCGCGGCGGGGACCGTCGAAACGACGACGCCGGCGTCGGCGCTCGCCTCGAGGAGTTCTCGCGACGGACGGAACGGAAGGAAGCGCACGTCGAGATCGAGTCGCCGCGCGAGGTCGACCACGTCGGACGCGCGTCCCTCGTCGCGCGCGACCACCGTCAATTCAGCGAAACCGGCCTCCGCGAGCGCGGCCACGCTCGGCAGCGCGGTTCCACCCGCCCCCACGAGAACGGCGTGCGGACGCCCGGCCACCGCGACGTCGACCTCCCGCAGGGCACCGATCATGCCATCGATGTCGGTACAGTCGGCGCGCCAGCCGTTCTCGGTGCGCACCAGGGTGTTTGCCGAACCCACGAGGACTGCCCGCTCGGTGCGTTCGTCTGCGACCTCGAGTGCGACACGCTTACCGGGCATGGTGACCGACAGGCCTACCCATTCGGGCGAGAGCGCGCCCACCAGTTCGGAAAGCCGACGCTCGTCGCACTCGATCCGCTCGTAGGTCCAGTCATCCAATCCCAGGGCACGGTACGCCGCGAGATGCAGGTCGGGTGAGCGCGAATGCGAGACCGGCGAGCCGAGGACCGCGGCACGGCGGCCCGCGGTGCCACCGACGGGAGCGTGCCGTGGCGGAGGTGTCAGATCCATCGACTCAACTACACCCGGTGGTCAGGAGCTTGTTGTCGCACGCCTTCTCGCGGTTGCGTTTGTGCTCGTCGAAGGTGTCGGCGAACAGCGTCGTACCCTCGCGGTCGACGGTGACGAAGTACAGCCAGTTGCCGCTCTCCGGACGTTCGGTCGCCTCCAGCGCACGCTCGCCGACCGCACCGATCGGCGTAGCCGGGAGCCCCTTCATCTGATAGGTGTTCCACGCATTGTCGGACTTGTATGCTTCACCGTCGAGGTCGATGTTTGTCACCGTCGCGGTGTAGTTGGCGGTCGAATCCATCTCGAGGCGCTGGTCCTTGTCGAGACGATTGAGAATCACCCGCGCGACCTTGGCGTAGTCGTCCGGCTTGGTGACCTCGCGTTCGACAACGGACGCCGACACCAAGGTCTGATACGGCGTCAGACCCGAGTCGTTGGAACCCTCTGAATTCAAACCCCACTGCGCGAAACGCTGCCCGCTCTGCGAGATCAACTGCTGCAGGATCTGCGTCGCCGACATATGCGGATCGATCGTCTCCCAGGTATCCGGAGCTATCAGTCCCTCGATCCGCCGGTGATCGCCATTGAGCTTCTCGACGTCGGCGACCGCCCAGTCGGGTACGCCGAGTTGCTGCGCGGGGGTGTCTGCTGCCGCCTTCTGCAGGTCGTCGACCGACACGCCGATCTTCTGTCCGTTGACGGTGACGGACGTGGCGTCGGAGATCTTCTGGAAGATGCCCGGCGTCGTCTTGCCGTCTATGCCCTTTTTCGTGTCGAGCTGCAGACCCTCCGGAACCACGACTCGACCGACCCGGTGCGTGGTCCCGTCGGTGAGCATCTGCACGGCTGTCGACGCGGGGATCTCGGTGCGTAGTTTGTAGTAGCCGCCCGAAATCGCCTGTCCGTCAGCGGCATTGATGAATGCACGCTGACTGCCGACGACGTTGTCGTCTGCGAGGATTCGCCCGAAATCCTTCAACGTCGAGTTCTGCGGAATGTCGACGATCACGTCGCCGGTGCCCGCAGCGTTCGTGTAGTCCTTGCGCGAGTCCAGCAAGCCCGCCGCACGCAACCCGTAGTAGCCGACACCGACAACCGCGATCAGCATGATGGCGATGACCGCTGCGAGCACGGTTCGTCGCTTGCGTCGTCTGCGTCGCGATTCGGGAGTGCGTGTGCGGCCCCTCCCCCTGCGCGTCGGCGAGATCGGTTGGTCGTGGTCGATCGAGTCGTACGACTCGTCGGGCTCGATCGACTCGAGTGCGACAGGGGCGCCCTGGTAGTCGTGCGCATCCTGGTAGTCATGGGCCCCCTGGTAGTCGTGGGCCCCGTGAGCCTCTGGTGAGACTGTCGTCCGCGACGTCACCGGGGCGTCGGCCGGCGTCGTCTCAACCGGCGCCGGGTCGACCCGGGTTGTATCGAGTTGATGGTCGACGGGCGGCGTCGGCGAGATGCGTTGCGGGCGGGCGCGACGCGGTGTGGCCATGTGGAAGGTATCCACCGACTCGCCGTCCGCAGACGGTTCCGGTCGGCGAACGGGCCGATCGGTCGGCTGGGGCCGGGTAGCGGGAGCCTCTGGCGCACCCTGCGCCGGGCGCGCGACACGACCCTGCGGAACGTCTCGCGCCGGCTGTGGCGACTGCGCGCCGTCGGTGCGCGGACGTTGGGGCCTGGGAGTGTCGGTGCGGACTACCGGTATCTGTCCCGTGGTGCCGGTGCGTCGACGCCGATGCCGGTTGTGCGGCTTGCCGTCGGCCGGTTGTGTGAAGTACCGGAGTCGCTCGAGATCCAGTCCTTCGGTAGGATGATCAGAGAGTTCACGATGACGATTCCGATGCCGTTCGTCGGTCACCGAACGTCTCCTCCCTCATATCTGACGACTCGCATGGCGAGATGGTCCGTGGACAGCGTTGAACCACTCATCGTCGCGAATCCAGCCACCCCTGAAGAATAGCGACCGCAGCCGCCTGATCAATCACCCCGCGCGACGCCTTCACGCTGCGTCCACTGGCGTGTAGCGCCTGCTGCGCAGCTACGGTGGTGAGTCGCTCGTCAGAAAACACTACTGAAATCCCCTCAAGTCCTTCGGCGAGTCGGGTCCCGAAGGCGCGTGCCTTATCGGCTGCCGGACCGTCCGTATTGCGCAGCGTCTTGGGCAGCCCGACGATCACCTCGACGGCGTCGTACTCCTCGACCAGTGCGCGTAGTCGCGCCACCGCGGCGTCGACGTCGGCTCCCGCGACCGTCTCCACAGGTGTCGCGAGGATGCCGTCGGGATCGCTCACGGCCACCCCGATCCGCACGCTCCCCACGTCGACGCCGAGACGACGCCCCCGAGTCAGACTCATCGGCCGACGATCTCCCGGATGCGGGTCCGCGCGGCGTCGATCCCCGCGGCGTCGGTGCCCGATCCCTGCGCGAGGTCGGGTTTGCCACCGCCGCGTCCACCCACGAGTGGCGCGATCTCCTTGACCAGGTCGCCCGCTTTGATGCCGGCGCCCCGCGCGAAATCCGTCGTGGCGATGACGAACGGAACCTTGGTGTCGTCGCCCTCACCGGTCGTCGAGAACAACGCGATCACGGCTTGTCGGTCACCGACGCGGCCTCGGAGATCGGTCGCGATACCGCGAAGGTCGTTGGCCCCGACTCCCGGGACCACCCCGCCGACCACGAGCGTCGAACCGACGGTGTCGGCGGAATCGAGCAGATCGCCTGCCGCCGAGCGAGCAGCGTCGGCACGCACCTTCTCGAGCTGCTTCTCCGCATCACGCAGGCGGGTGACGAGTTGCTCGACGCGGCCCGGAACCTCGGCGGAGGGCACCTTGAGCGACGACGCCAGTCCCGCGAGCAACGCACGTTCCTTGGACAGGTAGCGGAACGAGTCCATTCCGACGTACGCCTCGACGCGCCGCACGCCTGATCCGACGGAGGATTCGCCGATCAACGTGACCGGTCCGATCTGCGCCGACGACGCCACATGCGTTCCGCCGCAGAGCTCCATCGAGAAGGGCCCGCCGATCTCGACGACGCGCACGACATCGCCGTAGTTCTCGCCGAAGAGCGCCATCGCGCCCATCGCCTTCGCCTCGCTCAGGCCGGTCTCGAACGTGTGCACCGGGTAATTGGACTCGACGGCGGCGTTCGAGATCTCTTCGATCTGCTGCCGCTGATCCTCACTCAGCGCCGAGCCGGAGTGGAAGTCGAAGCGCAGGTAGCCGGGCCGGTTGAGCGACCCGGCCTGTGTCGCGCTGGGGCCGAGTACCTCGCGCAGCGCGGCATGGACCATGTGCGTACCCGAATGTCCTTGTGTCGCACCGTGTCTCCACGACTGATCGACAGAAGCGATCACCTCGTCGCCGTCGTGGATCTCGCCTGCGTCGACGGTGGCCTTGTGCAGCCACACCGATTTGCCGACCTTCTGCACGTCGCTGACGGTGAGTCGGGTGCCGTCGCTGGTGGTGATCGTGCCGATGTCGGCCATCTGACCGCCCGACTCCGCGTAGAGCGGCGTGCGGTCGAGGATCACCGTGGTCTGTTCACCGGGGCCCGCCGACCGCACGCGCGTGCCGTCGGTGATGAGACCGAGCACTCGTGCCTCGGACACCAGCTCGTCGAAGCCGGTGAACTCGGTGGGGCCGCGGTCGAGAAACTCGCGGTACACCGCGGCGTCGGTGTGTCCGGTCTTGCGGGCCACCGCGTCGTCCTTGGCGCGCTGCTTCTGCTCCGCCATCAGTTCGGTGAATCCCTGCTGATCGACGTCGAGACCTGCCTCCGCGGCCATCTCGAGCGTGAGATCGATCGGGAATCCGTATGTGTCGTGCAGGGTGAACGCGTCGTTACCGCTGATCGTCTTCTTGTGCGCCGCCTTGGTGGCCTGCGCGGCGTCGGCGAACAGCTTGGACCCGGCCTCGAGCGTCTTGGCAAACGACGTCTCCTCGCCGACCGCGACGGTGACGATATGGGCGCGCTGCTCGGCGAGTTCGGGGTACGACGGCGACATGACGTCGATCACCGTGTTCACGATGATCTCCATGGTCGGCTTGGCATCGCCGAGCAACCGCATGGAGCGGACCACGCGCCGCAGGAGTCGCCGCAGCACGTAACCGCGTCCGTCATTACCTGGGAGCACGCCGTCGCCGATGAGCATGACCGCGGTGCGGGCGTGGTCGGCGATGACGCGGAACCTCACGTCGTCGTCGTGATTGCCCGCGCCATAGCCCCGACCGGTCAGCTCCGACGCCAGGTCGATGAGCGGCTTGAGCAAGTCGGTCTCGTAGACGTTGTCGACGTTCTGCAGCAGGCAGGCCACACGCTCGACGCCCATACCGGTGTCGATGTTCTTCTTCGGCAGCGGGCCGAGGATCTCGTAACCCTCCTTGGCTCCGCCGGGGCCTCGCTCGTTCTGCATGAACACGAGATTCCAGATCTCGATGTAGCGATCCTCGTCGGCTTCGGGTCCACCTTCGACGCCGTAGGCGGGTCCACGGTCGTAGAAGATCTCCGAGCACGGGCCGCACGGGCCGGGCACGCCCATCGACCAGTAGTTGTCCTTCATCCCGCGCCGCTGGATGCGCTCTGCGGGAACACCGATCTCGTCGCGCCAGATCGCGAACGCCTCGTCGTCGTCGAGGTAGACCGTCGGCCAGAGCTTCTGCGGGTCGATGCCGTATCCGCCGTCGTCCACCGACGAGGTGAGCAGATCCCACGCAAAGCGGATGGCCTCACGCTTGAAGTAGTCGCCGAACGAGAAGTTGCCCGCCATCTGGAAGAAGGTGTTGTGGCGGGTGGTGATGCCGACCTCTTCGATGTCGAGTGTGCGGACACACTTCTGCACGCTGGTGGCGCGGTCGAACGGCGGGGTCTGTTCACCGAGGAAGTAGGGCTTGAACGGCACCATGCCTGCGTTGACGAACAGCAGGTTGGGATCGTCGAGGATCAGCGAGGCACTGGGCACCTCGGTGTGTCCGGCCTTGATGAAGTGATCCAGGAATCTCTGCCGGATCTCATGCGTCTGCACTGGGTTCTCGTCCTCGGTGGTCGTGGTGCGTGTACGTCTGTCGTCACCGTCGGGACCCGGGCACGCGCGAATCCGACGATCTGCGACATACCAGCCTACCGCCGCGTCACCAGGACACCTGAAGAGCGTCTTCGGGAGCACAAAACGATCACTAGGCTAACGACCCAGATGCGATTCACGATCACAAAGACATGAGACCGATCACAGTAGCCCGCTCCGCACTCGTCCTGTTCGTCGCGCTCGTCGTCACCTCCGTCGGCATCGGTGTGGCATCGGCAGCCACCTACGACGAATCCGATGGGGTGATCAACCAGATGTCCCGAAACCGCTGCAATGCCCTCAGCCCCAACATCATCGACAACACGTACTCCGGTGGCATCAGCACCAGTCAGTGGCTACGCAACGGGCAGCGCGGCGCCGTCGACATATCGGTAACGGCGAGTTTCAGCATCTGGGGATACGACAACCTCATGACGGTCGTCTGGACGAACCTGAACACTCATCGCTCGGAGACGTTGAGAGCCGTCCAGCGCACAACTGGTGCCAGTGGCGGCTCGATTCACGACTTCCGCGACGTCCACACCGGCGCAGGTCGGGTGCGTATCGAGCTGCGGCCGGTCAATCGGGGGCCACTGCTGACGCTTCCTGCGCCGAGCTGCTCGGACGTCTTCATCGTCAAGTGACGGGCTGACTGGCACCGGCAGGGACAGGCACATGGCCGTTGATCGGGTCACGATGGACTCGTGACCAACGGATCAACGGCCGCCGAGCAACTCGCCGACTTCCTGCGCACTACGCCTCGACGAAGTCGAACGTGCACACCTTTATCACCTCGCGGGCTCGGCGACGCCGCCGCCGGTCAGAGTGCGAATGCGTCCCGGTCTCGCGACGCTGCTCGACGCCATGCCCGACGTCGCTGCGATCGCGCTCTCGCCTGTGCAGGACATCGCCGGTTGGAATCGCCTCGGTCACGCGGTGCTGGCGAGTCACCGCGACCCTGCAGCCCCGACGTCGAGTACACCGCCGAACAAGGTGTCGATGCTGTTCACCGACCCGACCACCCGCGCGCTGCACCGTGACTGGGAGTTCGAGGCACGACTGGCAGTTGCCTCGTTGCGATACGTCACACAGCACCCCTGCACATCCACGACATCGACCTTCTCGTCCCAGACCTGGCTTCCCGCAGCGCCGACTTCGCCCGGATCTGGGCGGCGCACCCCGTCGAACCCTGTTCGAGCGGTACCAAGCGCTTCCGGCATCCGATCGTCGGCGATCTCGACCTCACCTACGACATGCTGCATCTCCCCCAGGAAGACGGGCATCGATTGATGCTCATGCACGCCACGCCAGGGTCGTCGCACGCCGACGCGCTACGCCTGCTCGCGAGCACGACGCTTTCGGGCTGAGCCCGCACCGCACCGTTCCCCTTTTCCCACGCCGGTCACCCGACCGCGCGTCATCTCGTCGTGAAGGAACCACCATGAGTGAGACCGCAACTGCCGCAACAGATTCCACCCTGGACAAGGCCACCGCCACACCACACGCCCGAGCGGCTCTGACCGCACTGGCCGTCGGCGGATTCGGTGGTGCTCCTGTGCCTATTCATCGTCGGCAACGTGCTCACCGCCCTCGCACCCACATTCGACGTGGCGCTGCTCGGCCGTGTGGTCACCGCGATGTGCCACGGCGGCTACTTCGGTATCGGCGCAGTGCTGGCTGCCGACCTCGTGGCGCCGCACCGCAGAGCCGGCGCGATCGCGGTGATGTTCACCGGTTTGACTGCGGCGAACGTGATCGGGGTTCCCTTCGGAACCGTTGTGGGACAACACTTCGGCTGGCGGGCGGCGTTCTGGATGGTGAGCGTCGTCGGAGTTGTCGCACTGGTCGGGATCGTTGCACTCGTCCCGTCACGACCGGCGCCGACGTCGAGCGGCGGATCGGCCTACCGTGTCCTGCTTCGACCGCAGGTGCTGATCTCGATCGTCCTGACAATGGTGCTCTTCGGCGGAGTGTTCGGCGCGTTCATTTACATCGAGCCCCTCGTCACGCATGTCACGGGCTATCCGGAGTCCGCGGTGGCCTGGCTGCTGATCGTTTTCGGGCTCGGACTGTGCGTCGGCAACATCGTGGGCGGCTGGGCCGCCGATCGCAACCTCACGCTCACACTGCGCACTCTGCCCGTGCTGCTGACCCTCACCCTCGTCGCCTACGCACTGCTCGCACACGTGCCGGTCGCCGTCGCGATCCTGCTCTTCGTCATGGGCCTCGTCGGGTTCGCGACCAGCCCGCCGCTGCAACTGCGGGTGATGCACTTCGCGGGCGACGCACCGACCATGGCGTCGGCAGCCAACATCGCCGCGTTCAACGTGGGCAACGTGATCGGCACGTTTCTCGGCGGACTGACGATCGGCGCAGGGCTCGGTTGGGTGTCGCCGGTGTGGGTGGGCATCGCAATGGCCGCGGCAGCAACGGCTCTGGCGTTCTCTACACGCCACCGCTGAGCGGCGTCACGACTTCTTCGGCCGGCGCGTCGCCCGGCGCACGATCGATCGCAGTTTGGCCACCCGCGGCCCGATCTCGCGCTCGAAACCGTGATCGGTGGGCACGTAGTAGTCGACGCCGACGAGCTCATCGGGTGGATACTGTTGCGGCACAACACCGTCAGGATCGTTGTGGGGGTACTGATATCCGACGCCGCTGCCCAACTTCTTGGCGCCGCTGTAGTGCGCGTCGCGTAGTCCGGGCGGCACGGCGCCGGCTTTGCCTGCTTCGACGTCGGCGAGCGCAGCGCCGATAGCGCTGACCACACCCGCGGACTTCGGGGCGGTCGCGAGGTGGATGGTCGCCTGCGTGAGCGCCAGCTTTGCCTCCGGCATCCCCACGAGAGCCACCACCTGCGCCGCGGCGACGGCGGTCTGCAACGCCATCGGATCGGCCATCCCGATGTCTTCGCTAGCGTGGATCATCAGCCGCCTGGCGATGAAGCGGGGATCCTCGCCTGCGGCGATCATCCGGGCGAGGTAGTGCACCGCGGCGTCGACGTCGGATCCGCGGATCGACTTGATGAACGCGCTGGTCACGTCGTAGTGCTGGTCGCCGTCGCGGTCGTACCGCACGGCCGCGCGGTCGATGGCCGCCTCGACGTCGGCTACACCGATCTCAGGGATCTCGCGGCGTTCGGCAACCGCCTCACCACTGCCTTCGTCATCGGTTGTCGGCTCGCGCAGTGCTGCGTCGGCGCTGGCCTCGAGTGCGGTCAGTGCTCGGCGCGCGTCGCCACCCGCGACCGCCACGAGGTGGTCGTACGCGTCGTCGGTGACGGTGACGGCACCGCCGAGTCCGCGTTCGTCGGCGACGGCGCGGCGCAGCACCGTGCGAATGTCGTCGTCGGTGAGCGAACGTAACTGCAGCACAAGCGATCTGGACAACAGTGGGGACACGACGGAGAACGACGGATTCTCGGTGGTCGCGGCGACGAGGAGGACGATCCGGTTCTCGACGGCGTCGAGCAACGCATCCTGCTGGGTCTTGGAGAACCTGTGGACCTCATCGATGAACAAGACGGTCTGCTCACCGGCCGCCAATCGACGCCGCGCGACCTCGATGACCGCGCGCACCTCCTTCACGCCCGCGGACAGCGCCGAGAGCGCTTCGAATCGTCCGCCCGCCGCGCTCGAGATGAGCGAGGCCATCGTCGTCTTACCGGTGCCCGGTGGGCCGTAGAGCATCACCGACGCCGCGCCCGATCCGCTGATCAGACGACGCAGTGGTGACCCCTCGCCGAGGAGGTGTTGCTGGCCGACGATGTCGTCGAGAGTCTGCGGACGCATGCGCACCGCCAGCGGTGCGCTCGGTGACGGCGGCGATGTCAGCGATGTGGCGCCGCTCGTCGAACTCTGAGGCGGCGGGTCGAACAATCCCCCCACCGCGGTCAGTCCAGCCACGCACGCTGCAGCGCGAGGCCCACTTCGGTTGCGAACTCAGAGATCTCGGCGTTGCTCGTCGCCGCGGCGGCGAGATCGGACCAGCGCGCCACGAGGACACGGGGATCGTTGGTGTGCAGCGCCCAGTCGTGGGCATAGTGCGTCATCGGAACGGTGTCGGTCGACGAATCGGGCAGCATCCACACCGTCGACAACCACACCCACAGCAGCCGCGCCGTGAGCAACTGCCGTGCCATGTAGCGATCGCGCTCGAGTGCGGGCCAGATCGGCACCACTTCCGAGCGCCAGGCGTCGACCATCGACACCTCGAGGTCGAGGCGGTGAGCGACGCCTGCCGGCCCGAGTTGCGGGGCAAAGGTGACCAATCCGTAGGCGATGTCGAGTGTGGCGTCGCGGAATCCGCCCCACTCGTAATCCATGAACTGCACGCCGTCGTCGTTGAGAAGGATGTTCTCGGGGCCGACGTCGGAGGGGCTGAATGCGCGGTGGTCGCCCTCGTCGAAGAGCGCGCACGCCGACGTCAGTGCCTCGGCGACGGCGTCGGGAAGCGTCAGTCCGAGGTCGGCGACGCGTGCAGATGCAGCGGACACGGCACGGATTGCTTCGTCGCGAAGGATGTCCCTGCCCGCCGTGCCTGCAGCACCGTGGCGTACCAGGGCGTCGAAGTCTCCTTCTCCGCCGACCGTTGCCGCATGCATCCGACCGAGCGCCTGGCCCCACGCGCTCACCGCACGGCTCATCTCGACCACATCGGCGTCGGCGAGCAGGACTGTCAACGGATGCCCGCGGCCGAGGTCGGAGAGCACCATCAACCGGTTGTCGGGATCGGAGGCAATCAGTTGCGGACCGGGCCGCGACTCCGTCGGCAGCGCCGTCGCGTATTTGTACGACGCGATCTCGCGGTGAAAGGCCTGCGGATCCTCGTGACTCGGGAGCGCCTTGATGACCAGGGTGCGGTCCATCGACAGAGGGTTCTGCGCCACGCGTACCCGTACGACTGTGGTTCGGCCGCTCCCTCCGAGATCCTCGGGATCGGCGAGAACCACCGGCGACCCCGCTCGGCGGGACAACATTGTTTCTGCGGCACGCACCACGCTGGTGACGCGGCTTTCTGTGATGACCGTCATGGCACCAACCAACCTACTCGTCGGCGCCGACACGCGTCACCGGATTATGCGACTGAACACGGGAGCACCCTGCACGGCACGGTCTCGACCTGCAGTTTTCGTTCGCCTGATCCTTTTGCGTCGCAAAAGACAACAATTCGGTTCGCCGACGGCTTTTCGACCGACACGGTCCCGAATCAGGTCGGGTTCGGATGCGGCTCGCAGCGCTCACGTCCTCGCCTCTGACATGTCTGACAAGGGACTGACGTCGACGGAGACCTCTATCTCGCTCTTGGACGCATCGGTGTAGATCACGCCACGCAGCGGCGGGACGTCGTCGTAATCACGACCCCACGCCACGGTGACGTGACGTTCGTCGACGAGCTTGTTGTTCGTCGGATCGAAGGCCAGCCACCGATCACCGGGCAGCCAGACCGCGGCCCACGCATGGCTGGCATCGGCGCCGAAGATGCGCTCGGTACCCGGTGGCGGGTCGGTCGCGAGGTAGCCGGACTCGTAGCGCGCCGCGAGTCCCACCGACCGCAGACAGGCGATGGCCACGCGGGCGAAGTCCTGACACACGCCCATCCGACGTTCGAGCACCGTGTCGACGCGCGTGCTGATCGCCGTCGATCCGGAACGGTAGGTGAAGTCGGAGAAGATGCGCGACGTCAGGTCGATGATCGCGTCGACGAGCGGACGCCCGGGGGTGAACACCGCCGCGGCGTAGTCGCGCACGGCAGGCGTGATCTCCGGTGGGTCGAGGTCGAGCACGAACTCGTCGACCAGAACCGCCCCGGTGGCGGCCGGGCGGGCGTCCTCCCAGGGTGCGCGTGCAGCGACGCTGTGCACGAGTCCCTGGTCGGTGGGGTCGACCTCGACGATCGACGTCGTGGTCACCTCCAGTACGCGGTGAGCGGTACGGACGTGGAAGTAGGCGTCGATGTTGCCGTAGACGTCGACACCGACGGACCGGTCAGCGGGCTCGGGCGAGATCACCGTCTCGGTGTCGTGGACACGCTGATACGGCAGGTCGCGCGGCGTCAGATAGCACCTGCCATACGACGACGACACCTCGTCGTCGTAGGTGTAGCAGGTGCGGTGGAAGACTCGGTACTTGCGCGTTGCCGGCGCATCGGCGGGTGTCGTCACAGCTGACCTCCCCAGATCGGTTGCGCGGTGCGCGGCGGAGCGAATCGCGTGCGGTTGAGCAGGTCGGACAGCGCACGTGCACGGTCGCGCAGTGTGCTCGTCAATTCGACGAGTTCGGCGCGCTGACCGTTTCCGTCGACGCTGCTGAGATCGGCCGGGCCGCAGCGACGCAGTTCGGCCGTCATCTCCTCGACCGCACGCTCGGCGGCGGCAGAGCGCAGCGCCTCGGGCAGCGATACCAGGTCGTCGTGCATCTTGGTGAGTTGGTAGATCATCGCGCGCGGGTTGGTCTCGTCGAACATCAACAGCTCGGCGACGGCCTCTGCACGGTAGAGACCGCGGTTGCGTCTGCGGTAGATGACCGACGACTCGGTGGCGCTGAGGTACGACTCCAGGAGTGCCTGTTCCATGTCGAGCGGATGCTCGTACTCGAACAGCGTCCGGGTGAGGTCGGCGAGTGTGATCACCCGCTCGATACGCCTGCCGAGATCCATGAGCAGCCAGGCGGCGTCGTGGACCATCGATTCGGCTTGCAGACCGGACAGTGCGAGAGCGCCGTGCAGGATGTGCTCGTGCGTGCGGGCGAGATCGGGTCCGAGGTCGAGTGCTGCGTCGCCGAACACCCCGGTGCCCGCGCCGACGTCGTCACGGGCGCGTTCGATCTGGCGCGTCATCGACTCGAGCGCGCGCTCCATCGGGGTCAACACCATCCACGTACTCGTCGACATTTGGTCGCGGACGGCCCTGGCTGTGGCGACGAGGCGTTCGGTCGAGTGGGCGATGGTGCCCTGGGTGTAGCGATTGACGGTCAGTTCTGCGATCTTCACGATCGCGGTATTGACCTGCTCGATCGACGAGAGCGACGAATCGTCGTCGAGCAACGTCTCCCCCGTGCCGAGCAGGCCGGTGGTTCCGGTCACCTCGGCGACCGCGTGCAAGAACAGCGGCACCGCGGCGGTGCCCGACATCCACGGCCGGTACTGGAAGTCCTGGTAGCGCTCGCGGGCGACCTTCGCCAGCCGCGTGACCGACTCGGTGCGCTCGCCGTACCGGCCGAACCAGAACATGTCGGCGAGTACGCGCGGACTCGCGGCGGCCGCGATGTCGGAATAGCCGGTCGACGCCGGGCGCGTGATGATGGCGACCTCGTCGTCGGGTTCGCCTCGCAACTCCGTACGCCGCGAAACGTGCCCTCCCACATCGGGATTGGTCACCCAGATGTCCTTGGCGGCAACAGATGCCAGTGACGCGCCGACGACTCCGTCGGCCAATACCGACCCGAGACCACCCGGCATCACCGCGTAGGTGGGGCCCTGCGCGACCGAGAACGCACGCACGGAGACGGGTGCGGCACGCAGCATGCCGCGTCCCTGCGCGGGCAACGCCGCGTCGGTCAGACTCGGCGCCACCGAGTACGCCTCGACCTCGCGGCCCACCCACTGCCAGGCGTCGGCGTCGATCCGCGAGCGCAATACGTCTCTGGTCGCGGAATTCGTTGCGGGACCGACGAATTCCTCGCCGGTACGGAAGTTCGTGAGGACGAGTGAGTCGAGCGACGACAGGATCTTCGACCTCGCCGACTCCTCGCCTGCCCAATACGTCGGCACCGATCCGAGAGCGAGTTCCTCGTCGATGAGCATCGGCGCGACCTTGTGGAGGACGGCGTTGAGCGCCGGATTCTCCAACACGCCGCTGCCGAGTGTGTTGACGACGGTGATGTTCCCACGGGAAATGGCCTCGACGAGTCCCGCGACGCCCAGACGGGAGTTGGTCCGCAGGTCGAGCGGATCGCAGTACGAGGCGTCGACGCGACGCAGCAGCACATCGACACGTTTGTACTTGCCGAGCGACCGCATGTAGACCGCGCCGTCACGCACCGTCAGGTCGGCGCCCTCGACCAGCGGGAAACCCAGTACGGACGCCAGGTACGCCTGGTCGAAGAAGGTCTCCGACATGCTGCCGGGGCTGAACACCGCGACGGTCGGGTCGTCGACCCCCGGCGGGGCGTAGTCGGTCAACGCCAGTCGCAGAGTGCCCGCGAACGTCGCCATCGGGCGTGGTGCACAGCGCTGGAACAGTTGCGGGAACGTACGGGAGATCAGTCGACGGTCGGCGATGGCGAACCCGACGCCCGACGGCGCCTGCGTCCGGTCGGCGTAGACGGCGAAGGTGCCGTCGGACAGGCGTCCGAGGTCGAGTGCGTGCAGGAACAGCGCATGCGGACCCGCGACCTCGAGCCGGGCGGCCTTGCGCACGTAGCCGGGATGTCCGAAGACCATCTCCGGAGGTATCAGCCCTGCGTTGATGGTCTTCTGGTCGCGGTAGATGTCGCGCAAGATGAGATCGAGCAGCATCGACCGCTGGGTGATCGCCTTCTCCAGCTCGGCCCATTCGACGCCGTCGACGATCAGCGGGACAGCGTCGAGCAGCCAGGGTCGCGGAATGGTCGAGGTGCCGTCGACCTGGTTGTAGACGACGCCTTCATCCGATACCGCCGAGGCAAGCCGCGCCGCCGACGCCCGCAGTCGGTCGTCGCCACGCAGCGCGTAGCCCGCGACGAGCTCGTCCCACGCGGGACGTATCGCGCCCGCGGAATCGAGCACTTCGTCGTAATGGTTGCGTGCGGCAGCCGGTGCGGAACCGCCCGAATTGAGCTGTCCGAGATCGAACAGCGTGTAACCGTCGGATCGGTACCTGTCGAACACCGCGGGCACACCGCCGCCCGCTGAAACAGTCACCGAAGAACTGTACGTGCCCGACGCAGATCGAGGATCGCCGGGACCCCACTGTCGGTGGCCATGCGGGCGACCCGCTCCCGGAGCAGTCCGACGTCGACGGAGCCACTGGTGTGCCCGGCCGCCTCGAACCGACCATTTCTGCGCGACTCCGCCTCGACGGCATTGACCGGTGGGCGGTCGTAGGCCCGTCCGCCCGGATGCACGATGTGGTAGGTCGCGCCGCCGACGGATCGGCCCGCGAGGGTGTCGACGAGGTCGAAGGTCAGCGGGGTGTCGATGCTGATGGTCGGGTGCAGCGCGCTCGGCGGCTGCCACGCCCGGAACCGGATGCCCGCCACGCGCTCACCCGGCCTGCCGGTGCCGGTCAGCGGGATCGGATAGCCGTTGCAGGTCAACAAGAACCGATCGTCGTCGGCGCCCTGCACACGCACCTGCACCCGCTCGATCGACGAGTCGACGTAGCGCGCGGTTCCGGTGCCCGTCGACTCCTCGCCGAGCGTGTTCCACGGTTCGATCGCCCCGCGCAGTTCGACCTCGTACTCGCGGATCGCGACGGTCCCCAGCCGCGGGAACCGGAACTCCGTGAACGGGTCGAGCCAGGCGGTGTCGAACGGATACCCCGCCTCGCGCAGTTCCTCGGCGACCTGCGCGATGTCGGCGATGACGTAGTGCGGCAGCAGGTTCTTGCCGTGCAGGTCGGCGCCGTGGTGGATGAGCCTGCTGCGGTAGGGCTTTTCCCAGAACCACGACACCAGGGAGCGGACGAGCAGCGACTGCACCATCGCCATCCGCTGATGCGGCGGCATCTCGAAACCGCGGAGTTCGAGCAGCCCGAGCCTGCCGCGCGCCGAATCGGGACTGTAGAGCTTGTCGATGCAGAACTCGGCCCGGTGGGTATTGCCGGTGATGTCGGTGAGCAGGTGCCGCAGCGCCCGGTCGGTGACCCACGGATTCGGTGGTGCCCCGTCGCCGTTCTCGCCGGCGCCGCGCGCCGGTTCGCCCTTCACCGCGAGCCTGTCGATCTCGGCGAACGCGATCTCCATCTCGTAGAGCGCCGAATCGCGGCCCTCGTCGGCGCGGGGCGCCTGCGACGTCGTTCCGATGAACTTGCCGCTGAACAGGTACGACAGCGACGGGTGGCGCTGCCAGTAGGTCAACATCGACACCAGCAGATCCGGTCGACGCAACAGCGGTGAATCCGCGGGCGTCGATCCGCCGAGGGTGATGTGGTTGCCGCCGCCGGTGCCTCCGTGGCTGCCGTCGAGATCGAACGTCTCCGTGCCCAGCCTGGCACGGCGTGCGTGCTCGTAGAGCGAGTCGAGCAGCTCGGTCTGTTCGGCGAAACTGCTCGTCGGCTGAACGTTGACCTCGATGACGCCGGGGTCCGGTGTGACGGTCAACGTGGTGAGGCGGGCGTCCGCGGGTGGGCCGTAGCCCTCGATGACCACCGGGGTGTCGATCTCCGCGGCCGCGTTCTCGATCATCTCGACGATCGCGAGATACTCCTCGAGCTCTGCCGTCGGCGGTAGGAACACGTACAGGGTGTCGCCACGCTTCTCCGCGACCAGTGCGGTACGTGGCACGAAGGCGGTCGGGTCGACGTCGGTCACGGTGCGGCCCAACGAATCTGCGACGTCGTCGGGCAACGGATCGGCGCGGACCGACGGGTCGGCTTCGTACAGGACCGGTGCGGGTCCCCACGACAGTGAGTTCAGCGGAAGACGAAGGCCCGCGGGAGAGGTACCCGGCGTCAGCACCAGACGCCCACGTCGCGTCGTCCACCGCGCGCTCTGCCACGCCGTCTCGTCCTCGGAGCGGCTCAGCGGCAGGACGAACGCCGTCGGGTCGGTGATCGATGCGTCGAGCGACGCGAGCAGTTCCCGCCGCGCCTTCGTCGAATCGTCGGCGGGCTCGATGTCGGCGTCGGCGTCGGCGACCTCGGCGGCGGCAGCTGCCCATGCCGCGGCGCGCGCGGCCGGCAGCGTCGGGTCGGAACCCGGATCGCCGGGCGGGAGCGCCGACAACTCGCGCATCCGCACCAGCGGGTCCTCGAAGGCGGGCATCACCTGCGTGGCGGGCAGACCCAACGCGGATGCGAACGCCGACAACAACTTTTCGGCAGCGGGATCGCCCCCCGAGCCCGGTTTCGGTCCCGACGCCTCGAGTGCCATCGCCCCGGCGGCCTGTGCGCGCGTCTGCCACGGGTCGGCCAAGAGGTCTCGCCGACGCCAGATCGGCTGGCCGTCGGCTCGCCACATGATGGCGATCTGCCAGCGTGGCAGCGGCTCTCCCGGGTACCACTTGCCCTGACTGCGCTGCACGAGGCCGGTCGGTGCGTAGTCGTCGGCGAGGCGCGCGGCGAGCTTCGACGCCAACTCACGCTTGTGCGGACCGTCGGCGTCGGTCGTCCATTCCGGATCGCTCTGGTTGTCCAGGGATACGAACGTCGGCTCACCACCCATCGTGAGTCGGACGTCGTTGTCTGCCATCTTCTTGTCGACCGCGGCACCGAGTTCGACGACCCGCTCCCACTGCGACTCCGTATAGGGCAGGGTGACCCGCGGATCCTCGTGGAAGCGGGTGACCGTGTTGGAGAAGTCGAGGGTCGCGTGGCACGGACCGGTTGCGCCGCTGATCGGCGCAGCACCGCCGGGGGTCGGCGTCGCGGCGAGCGGGATGTGGCCCTCCCCCGCGAACAGACCCGACGTCGGGTCCATGCCCACCCAACCAGCGCCCGGCAGATAGACCTCTGTCCATGCGTGTAGATCGGTGAAATCGGCGCTTGGTCCCGACGGACCGTCGAGCGACTTGATGTCGGACGTGAGCTGCACCAGGTAGCCGGAGACAAAGCGCGCCGCCAATCCCAGCTCGCGCAGGAGCGCCACCAGGAGCCACGCGGAGTCGCGGCACGAGCCGATGGCGCTGGCGAGTGTGTACTCCGGCGTCTGCACGCCTTGCTCGAGTCGGACGGTGTACCCGACGGCGTCGCGGACGGCCTGATTGAGCGCGACGAGGAAGTCGATGATGCGTGTCGGCGATGTCGGCTTGTGCTCGGCCGCGAACTCCGCGATGGCGGGATGCACCGGCGCCCCGGCGAACTCCCCCTCGGTGACCCCAACCGGTCGGAGATATATCTCGAGGTCTTCGCGCAGTTCGTCGGGGTAGTCGAAGCCGTAGTCCTCGGCCCAGTCCTCGATGAAGAAATCGAAGGGATTGATCGCCGTGAGGTCGGCGACAAGACTCACCGTGATCGACAGAGTCGTCGAGGGTTCCGGAAACACAAGGCGCGCTTGGTAATTGCTGAACGCGTCCTGCTGCCAGTTCAAGAAGTGTCCCGCGGGTTCCACCGCAAGCGAATACGCCTCGATCGGAGTACGCGAGTGCGGCGCAGGACGCAGCCGCACCACGTGCGGGTAGATCTTGACAGGCCGATCGAACGCGTACGCAGTGCGGTGTTCGAGCGTCACCTTGATTGTCACCGGTCATCCTCCCGGAGGTCGTCGAGCAGATACGTCCCCATGGGTAGAAATCTCAGCACAGATAGCGCCCGTGCGCCCGACGTGCGGTCCCCCTCGCACCCGTGTGCGACATGTGTCACGCGGGACCGTCGCCAACCGTTCAGCTCGCCGGTTTCGCTGCACCCTGGTCGGACTCGCCGCCCTTGGGCTTCGGCTTGGCGTCGATGCCCGACTCCTTGCGCTGCGCGGCGGTGATCGGTGCGGGCGCGTCGGTGAGCGGATCGACGCCACCGCCCGACTTCGGGAAGGCGATGACCTCACGGATCGAACTCTCACCCGCGAGCAGTGCCGTGATGCGATCCCATCCGAATGCGATCCCGCCGTGCGGCGGCGCACCGTAGGCGAAGGCGTCGAGCAGGAAGCCGAACTTCTCCTGCGCCTCGTCGTGGTCGATACCCATGATCGCGAACACGCGTTCCTGGATGTCGCGACGATGGATACGGATCGACCCGCCGCCGATCTCGTTGCCGTTGCAGACGATGTCGTAGGCATAGGCCAGCGCGTTGCCCGGATCGGATTCGAGGCCGTCGAGCGACTCCGGCTTGGGCGAGGTGAACGCATGGTGCACCGCGGTCCACGCGCCCGAGCCAACGGCGACATCGCCCGACGCCGTCGCGTCGTCTGCCGGCTCGAACAGCGGAGCGTCGACGATCCAGGTGAACGCCCAGGCGGCGGTCGACGGGTCGACGGGCTCGCCCGGTGCCGGGATCAGTCCGAGGCGGACGGCGATCTCGCTGCGTGCGGCACCGAGCAGTGCGCGCTGCGCCTTGGCCGGGCCCGCCGCGAAGAAGACGCAGTCGCCGGGCTTGGCGCCGACATGTGCGGCAAGACCGTCCCGCTCGGCGTCGGAGAGGTTCTTGGCGACCGGACCACCGAGGGTCCCGTCCTCGCCGACGAGCACGTATGCCAGGCCCTTGGCGCCGCGCTGCTTGGCCCACTCCTGCCAGGCGTCGAAGGTACGACGCGGCTGCGACGCCCCGCCCTCCATGACCACCGCGCCGACGTAGGGCGCCTGGAACACGCGGAACGGCGTGTTGGCGAAGTACTCCGTGCACTCGACGAGCTCGATCCCGAAACGCAGATCCGGCTTGTCCGAACCGAACCGACGCATCGCGTCGGCGTAGGTCATCCGCGGGATCGGTGTGGAGACCTCGACGCCGATGAGCCGCCACAGCGCCACGAGGATCTCTTCGGCGAGCGCGATGACGTCGTCCTCGTCGACGAAGCTCATCTCGATGTCGAGCTGAGTGAACTCCGGCTGGCGGTCGGCGCGGAAATCTTCGTCCCGGTAGGCGCGAGCGATCTGGTAGTAGCGCTCCATACCGGCCACCATGAGGAGCTGTTTGAACAGCTGCGGACTCTGCGGCAGGGCGTAGAACGTTCCCGGCTGCAGCCGCGCGGGCACGAGGAAGTCGCGTGCACCCTCCGGCGTCGAGCGGGTCAGCGTCGGCGTCTCGATCTCAACGAAGTCGTGAGCGGCGAGCACACCGCGAGCGGCAGCATTCGCCTTCGAGCGCAGGCGGATTGCCGCAGCGGGCCCTTCGCGACGAAGATCGATGTAGCGGTAGCGCAGCCGCGCTTCCTCGCCGGGGCTCTCGTCGAGCTGGAACGGCAGCGGCGCCGACTCGTTGAGCACCTCGAGGTCGGTGGCGTTGATCTCGATCTCACCCGACGGCAGGTTCGGGTTCTCGCTGCCGGCGGGTCGTTCCTCGACGACGCCGGTGACCTTCACGACGTACTCCGCGCGCAGCCGGTGTGCCTTCTCGGCCACCGCCTCCTCGCGGAAGACGACCTGCACCAGCCCGGAGCTGTCACGCAGATCGATGAACACGACGCCGCCGTGGTCGCGTCGACGCGCAACCCACCCGGCGACTGTGACGGTCTGCGACGCGTCGGCGCGGCGCAGCGAACCGGCGAAATGCGTGCGGAGCACTGGAGTCCTTCCTGGTGGACGTATGAGCGAGGAAATCTCGCGCTCAATCCTACGGAGGGCGCGCCCGACGTCGCCGAGTGGTATCCCGCCCGCGTCGAACCCGCCGATCTGACACCACCCCGAGACGTGACCGTTGGGCGTGGTTCACCCGTATCCGGACGTCCTCGCCGGTAGCCTGACCTGCATGACGTTCCAAGGCAGCGGGGGGCTGGACAACAGCAACGTGTCCGGCGGCGGGGGTGGCGGCGGTTTCGGCGGTGGCGGAGGCGGCCGTATCGCGCTCGGCGGCGGTGCCGGACTGATCGTCACGCTGGTCGCACTGTTCCTCGGCATCAATCCCGGCCAGATCCTCGGATCGTCGTCGACGACCGGGGGTTCGACGAGCAACTCGGCGAGCCAGATCGACGAGCACCTCGCCCAGTGCACCATCGAGAAGGCCAATACCGACGACATCTGCCGCATCAAGGCCACCACCATCAGCATCAACCGGGTGTGGTCGGACCTGATGAAGGGCTACACGCCGCCGAAAACCGTCATCTTCAGCAACTCGGTCGACACCGGCTGCGGCGCCGCCACCTCGGCGACCGGCCCGTTCTACTGCCCCGTCGACAAGACCGCCTACTTCGACCCGTCGTTCTTCGCAGAGCTCAAGCAGATGGGTGGCAGCGACGGTCCGCTGGCGCAGGAGTACGTCGTCGCCCACGAGTACGGCCACCACGTGCAGAACCTGACGGGCGCGCTGCAGAAGGGCCAGCAGCTCGGCTCCAAGGGACCCAAGTCGGGTTCGGTCCGCGCCGAATTGCAGGCGGACTGCTACGCGGGCGTGTGGGCGTATCACGCCGACAAGGGCACCGACGCGATGCTCGAACCGCTCACCACCGATCAGATCAACTCGGTCATCCAGACCGCCAAGGCGATCGGCGACGACACGATCCAGGGTGCAAACTCCAATCCCGAGGGCTGGACGCACGGCTCGGCCGATCAGCGAGTCCGCTGGTTCTCGACCGGATACAAGAACGGCGACCCACGCCAGTGCGACACGTTCTCCACCAATGATCTCTGAGAACACCGCGCGCATACCGACCCCCGTCGACGCGATCGCCGACGACCATCTGGCTCGTAGCGCCGCCCTCGACCCGATCCTCGCCACCGAGTACGGCCTCGCCGGCCACGACCGTCTGCTGACGGACTTCTCCCCCGACGCCGTCGACGAACGGGCAGCCCTGGTGCGCTCGACGCTGGCACGACTCGACGCCGCGTCACCCGCCGACCACGTCGACAGGGTCACCGTCGCCACGATGCGAGCCGGGCTGAATCGTGAACTCGCGCTCACCGACGCCGGTGAACTGACCGGTGAGTGCAACGTGATCGCCTCACCGCTGCAGGCGATTCGCGACATCTTCTACCTCATGCCCACCGACACCGCCGAACAGCGCGCCGACATGGTGGCGCGGATCAACGCGATCCCTGCGGCGATAGACAGCGTCATCGTCGGACTCGAGCACCGGCGCGACGTCGGACCCGCGCTCGCACGACGACAGGTCGAACTGGTTGCGGCACAAGCCGATGGGGCGCGCACGGCCATCGCGCAGAACACCACGCCGATCGCCTCCGACGACGCACTCTCCGTCGACCTGGCCTCCGCCCTCGACAGCGGCGGTGCCGCATTCGACGCTCTGGCCGCACTGTTGCGGTCGACGGTCCTCGACTCCGCCGACCCCGACGACGCCATCGGACGCGACCGGTACCTCCTCCGGCTGCCGTACTACCTCGGCACCGATGTCGATCCCGACGAGGCCTACGACTGGGCGCTTGATCGCCTCGACGCCATCACCGCCGAACAGCAGGCGATCGCCTCGGACCTGGTGCCCGGCGCGAGCGTCGCCGAGGCACTCGAATTCCTCGACGCCGCGCCGCAGTACCAGATCTTCGATCGCGCGTCGTTCCTCGCGTGGATGCAGCAGACCTCCGACGCGGCGGTCGACGGCCTCGCCGGCACACACTTCGACATTCCCGACCGACTCACCCGACTCGAATGTCGGCTGGCGCCGTCGTCGACCGGCATCATCTACTACACGCAGCCGAGCGCCGACCTCTCCCGCCCCGGGCGGATGTGGTGGGCGGTACCGCCGGAACAGACCGTCTTCCACACCTGGCAGGAGAAGACGACCGTCTACCACGAGGGCGTGCCGGGCCATCACCTGCAGCTCGGGGCCGCGATCGTCGATCCCGACCTCAACACCTGGCGCAAACTCGCGTCCTTCACCTCGGGACACGGTGAGGGCTGGGCGCTCTATGCCGAACGGTTGATGAGCGAGCTCGGTTGGCTCGACGACCCCGGCGACAGGATGGGCATGCTCGACTCGCAGCGCCTACGCGCGGCGCGGGTCGTCGTCGACATCGGTGTCCACTGCCGCAAGGCGGCACCCGCATCCGTCGGTGGTGGCACGTGGGATGCCGAGAAGGCGTGGCGGTTTCTCACCGCGTCGGTCGCGATGGATCGGGCGGTGCTGCGCTTCGAGCTCGACCGTTACCTCGGGTGGGCCGGACAGGCGCCGAGTTATGCGCTGGGACAACGTGTCTGGGAGCAGTGCCGGACGCAGGCGCTGACCCGACATCCCGGGTGGACGCTCAAGGACTTCCACACCAACGCCCTCGCGCTCGGCGGGGTGAGCCTCGACGTCCTGCGCGAGGAGATGACGCGCTAGCGCGCTCAGTCCGAGGTCGGTCCGTCGACAACCGGCTGCGCCAGCGCGGTAGTCCAGCGTTCCTCGATCCGTCCGAAGCGCCACACCACCAGCGACACGATCCACGTGGCGACGAACAATCCGACGATCACGAAACCGAGCACGTTGAGGTCGATGCCGGAGACGTCGTCCCAGAACCTGCCCCTCCACCCGAACTCGTCGGCGAGCAGCCCGAGCACTTCGATGGTGCCGATGACGAGTGCGACCGCGATGGACAATCCCGTGATGATGAGGTTGTAGTACACCTTTCTCACCGGATTGGCGAGTGCCCACCCGTAGGCGAAGTTCATGAACGACCCGTCGATGCTGTCGAACAGACTCATACCGGCGGCGAAGATGACCGGCAGACACAGGATCGCGTACCAGGGCAGACCCGCCGCAGCACTCGATCCGGCCAGGATCAGTAGTGCCACCTCGGTCGCGGTGTCGAATCCGAGTCCGAAGAGCACGCCGATCGGATACATCTGCCACGGCTTGCTGACGACCTTCATCACGCGACCGAGAATGCGATTCATGAAGCCCCTGTTGTTGAGGTGCTCCTCGAGTTGCGCCTCGTCGTACACGCCTCGCCGCATGTCCCGGAAGACACGGAGGATGCCGAGCAAGATCACGATGTTGATCGTGGCGATCAGGTACAGGAATCCACCCGACACGCTCGTTCCGATCAGGCCCGTCACCTGATGCAGCGTCGATGAGTCGTCCTCGACCGAGCCTGCGAGAGCCTTGATCCCGAACGCCAGCAGCACGGAGAGGCCGAAGACGACGCTCGAATGTCCGAGCGAGAACCAGAAGCCGACTGTCAGCGGCCGCTGACCCTCACCCATCAACTTGCGGGTCGTGTTGTCGATCGCCGAGATGTGGTCGGCGTCGAACGCGTGTCGCATCCCCAGCGTGTACGCCGTGAGTCCGATGCCGATCCCGAGCGTCTTCTGACCGACGGTGAAATGCTCCGGCGCCACCAGGAACACCAACGTCCCCCACCCGATCACGTGCAGCGCGGCGACGGCCGCGACCATTCCGCCGATGCTCGCCCACTCCCCACGTGAGAGGCGGGACGACAGCGATGACAGACGTCGCGAGGACCTGGCGGCGACGGTGACTGACGAACTCATGACACGACGATAGGACGATCACCGCTCATCTGAACATCTGCTCAGATCGAAACCCGTCGATCGGACCCACACACCTATCCGATCGGATAGTGCAGTGCCGCAACGGATTTCATGCCCGATACAGGGGCATTGCCGGATTGATGCGGTTCGCGCGGATCCCGGGATCGCACTCAGGCCAGCAGGCCGCGCACCTCGTCGACGACGCCTTCCAGCGACGTCTTGTGCTGCTCCCCGTTGGTCAGGTTCTTGACCTCGATGGTCCCCTCGGCGAGTTCACGGTCGCCGAGTACCAGCGCCAGCTTCGCGCCGGACCGATCCGCGGCCTTCATCGCGCCTTTGAGTCCGCGGTCGCCGTAGGCGAGGTCGACGCTGACGCCCGCAGCACGCAACTGCCCTGCGACACTGACCAATTCGGCTTTGGCGTCGGTGCCCAGTGGCACCCCGAACACCTGACACCGCGCGGCGTCGACGTGCGCGATGCCCTCGGCCTCGAGGGCCAGCATCGTACGGTCGACGCCGAGCCCGTAGCCGATACCCGAAAGGTCCTGCTTGCTGCCGAGCTGACGCATCAGGCCGTCGTAGCGACCGCCGCCACCGATACCCGACTGCGCGCCGAGTCCGTCGTGGACGAATTCGAACGTCGTCTTGGTGTAGTAGTCCAGGCCGCGGACCAGGCGGGGATTGATCACATACGGCACGCCGAGCTGGCGCAGATGCGACAGCACACTCTCGAAGTGGCCGCGCGCGTCGTCGGACAGATAGTCGAGCATGAGCGGTGCGTCGGCGGTGGCCTCGCGGATATCGGGCCGCTTGTCGTCGAGCACGCGCAGCGGATTGATCTGTGCGCGTTGACGTGTCGCCTCGTCGAGGTCGAGTCCGCTCAGGAACTCCTGCAGCGCGTCGCGGTATGCCGGGCGGCAGGAGTCGTCGCCGAGGGAGGTGATCTCCAGGCGGAATCCCGACAATCCGAGCCGTCGGTACCCCTCGTCGGCGATCGCGATGACCTCGGCGTCGAGCGCGGGGTCGTCGACGCCGATCGCCTCCACCCCGACCTGCTGCAATTGGCGGTAGCGGCCGGCCTGTGGGCGTTCGTAGCGGAAGAACGGACCCGCGTAGCAGAGCTTGACGGGGAGCTGTCCACGGTCGAGGCCGTGCTCGATGACCGCGCGGACAACTCCGGCGGTGCCTTCGGGACGAAGCGTGACCGACCGGCCGCCGCGGTCTTCGAAGGTGTACATCTCCTTGCTGACCACGTCGGTCGACTCGCCGACGCCCCTGGCGAAGAGGCCGGTGTCCTCGAAGATCGGCAGTTCGATGTGTCCGTAGCCGGCGCGCCGAGCGGCGTCGGTGAACGTGTCACGGACGCGGCGGAAATCAGCCGACGCGGGCGGGTAGTAGTCGGGGATGCCCTTCGGTGCGACGAAGTCGGCGCTCACAGTCTCCTGCTTCCCTTCTGTCGGCTCGACTCCCCCAATTCAGTGAGGAACGGGTTCGTCGCGCGTTCCTGCCCGATCGAGGTCTGCGGCCCGTGGCCGGGCAACACCTGGGTCTGGTCGGGCAACCCGAGGAGCTTCGACTCGATCGATTCGAGCAGTTGCCGGTGGTTGCCGCCGGGCAGATCGGTGCGTCCGATGGACCCCGCAAAGAGTACGTCACCGGAGAAGCAGACTCCGACACTGGTCTCCTGACCTGCATCGTCGAGGACCGGAACGTCGGTGCGCAACAGTACGGACCCCTGGGTGTGGCCGGGCGCGAGATCGACGTCGAACCGGATGCCCGCCACCTCGATCGGCTCACCGTCGACGAACTCGATGACCTTCTCCGGCTCGCGGAACGTCAACGGCCCGATCATCGCGCCGAGTGCGCTGCCGAGGCCGACCGCCGGGTCGGCGAGCATCGGGCGATCAGCCGGGTGGATATAGGCGGGAATCCCGTATGCGTCGCAGACATCAGCGGCGTTCCAGGTGTGATCGAGGTGGCCGTGGGTGAGCAGCACCGCAACCGGGGTCAGGTCGTGCTCGGCGAGAATCTCGGCGACCTTGCCCGCCGCTTCCTGCCCCGGGTCGACGACGACCGCCTCACCGCCCGGCTCGGGCGCCACGATGTAGCAGTTGGTCTGGAACATCCCGGCGGGGAATCCGGTGATCAGCATGTGCTCTCCTCGGCTTCGACATGACGCGGGCGCCGATGACGCGTCGCTCCTGACCCTCCATTCTGGCGCATGTCCGAACACCACTCGACGACACTCCGGCACACCTGCCTGGAGAACTCTCAGGGTGTCCTGGCACACTTGCGTGTCGATACAGCCGTGATTCATACGCGCCGTGTTTGATACGCACCGAGTTTCATACGCCCCGACAGACGTCTCAGGAGGGTTCACCAGCGTGACCACCAACGAGGAACGCCGCGAAGCCGCCAAGCGGAAGCTTGAGGACAGACTCGAACGCGAGCGCCAGGATCGCAAGCGTCGGCGGATCCTCATCGCGTCGATCTCGACAGTGGTGGTGGTAGCAGTCGTCGCCACCGCGACCACGCTCATCGTGAAGAAGGTCCTCGACGACCGCGAAGCCGCTCGATGGACGTCGTGTCAGTATCAGGATCAGCCCGACCGCCTCAAGCCGATCCCCACCGATCCGCCGCAGGGTGTGCCCGCTGAGCAGCACGACGAGTACCGCAAGTACGCGGCCGAGATGAACAAGATGATCAACGAGGGCATCCCGAAGAAGCGGACAGCCCCCAAGCCCGGTGACCGGCAACTGAAGTCCGGCGACGTCTCGGCGGTGTTCGACACGTCCCAGGGCGCGATTCCGATCACGCTGACCCGGGCGTCGGCACCGTGCAACACGGGCGCGATCATCTCGCTCATCAGCGACAAGTACTACAACGACACCCCGTGCCACCGCATGACCACGAGCGAGGCACTCAAGGTGCTGCAGTGTGGCGATCCCACCGGAACCGGTGCAGGCGGCCCGGGCTGGAGCAGCCCCGACGAGCCGCCGACCGATCTCAAGCCCGCAGGACAGGCGAACCAGATGACCGGACAGCAGTCGGTGATCTACCCCCGCGGCACCATCGCGATCGCCAACAGCAACCAGGGCGGCCAGAGCAGCAACACCGGCTCGAGCCAGTTCTTCCTCGTGATCTCCGACAGTCAGCTCCCGGCCGACTACTCGGTAGTCGGCAAGGTCGACCCCGAGGGCCTGAAGGTGCTCGACAAGGTCGCCGCAGGCGGCGTGACCGCCGGACCGTCGGGCGAGGCCAACGACGGCAAGCCCAAGCTTCCAGTGCAGATCACCACGGCCAAGATCACCGGCGGAGACCTGGACTAAACGCACACTCGACGCGACGAAGCGCCCAGTCGGCGGGACAACCCCCCCCCGGGGGGGGTGTGGGTGGGGAGTTTGCGCCCCCCCCCCCCCCCCCGGCGGCCACCCCAG